>NZ_VPBM01000005.1:0-248409 GCF_013418745.1 Acinetobacter sp. YH12126
TCAACTTATAAAAACATTCTTTGTTTTTATATTTAAAAGTTATGTAATTAGTATAATTTTTTATAGTTATATTATGTTTTTATATATTGTAATTTGTAAACTTTTGCACTATTTTAATGCAAAAAAGGCCTGTACTTATCAATACAGGCCAATGTGATTTTCTTATTGAAATTTAACGATATTGTGGTTGGTAACCTAGGTACGCTTCGATCTGGTCATAGCACCATTGGAAAATAAATGTGTAGACTAAAATACACATGGTCATACTAAAATCGAGCAAAATCGCCTGCCATAAGGTCATATGCATGGCATAAGCCACCATTGGGATGGTTGCAAGCATTAAGCCGCCCTCAAATCCAATCGCATGCAAAACACGTACACCAAAGGTTCTTTTTAACTTTCTTTTTGCTTCAAATTTTTCAAAATAATGATTAAAAATCATGTTCCAAATCACAGAAGTGACCGCCATCGCAATACCGAGCGTACCTGTCACCTCCATCGGAACTTTAAAAATAAAACTTAATGCAATAGCAATGATCACCAATAGGATGATTTCATAGCTTAGCGCATGAATAATCCTTCTCTTGGAAATCGTCATTTTGAAACACTCTATTATTTGTAAAAAACACATTTTATTTTTATATTATTGATTAATCGAGTTAGGTTCTTTCAATATTATTGAAAGGTTGTATTTCTTTATTTTTTGAATGCACATGAATATTAATCAAGAACAACTGATGATTTTTAAAACAGTCATGGAAACAGGATCATTTTCCGCAGCTGCCAGACAACTCGGCAAAGTACCTTCGGCTGTCAGTATGTCCATTGCAAATTTCGAAATTGATCTCAACCTTAAACTGTTTGAGCGCGTTGGTCGTGAACCTGTGCCCACTGCTCAAGCGCTAAACCTGTATGAAAAAACTGAACAATTATTGATAGAAATTAATCAGTGGAAACAGCATGCAATTGCGCTGAGTCATGGTTTAGAGTCTTCACTGAATATCGTGGTGGTATCAGAGCTACTACATACGCAGTGGACCAACTATATCTCTTTGCTAGAAACTCATTTTCCATCTTTGCAAATCAATATTTTTTCTGCGCCTCAAGAAGATGCCCAAAAGATGTTATTACAGGGTCAAGCGCAGCTTGCTCTAATGTTTGAACGTGAACAGCTTGAGAGTTATGAACAATTTGTCGAATTGAAGCGTGAAGCATTGGTTCCTGTTGCTGCGACAAAACATGCCCTGTCGAAATTTAAGCAAGTCAGTTTTGAGCAAATTTTGCAAAGTCGGCAAATCGTGGTTGCAAGTCGTGATAAAAGCATCAAACCAGAGTTGTTATTTTCCAAACACAGTTGGCGTACAGATAATCACCACTCTGCCTGTTCTATGATTATTCAAGGTCTGGGTTGGGGTGTGCTTCCCCTCGAGATGTTTAATGAAAATCCGACGCTCAAAGATCAACTCAAAATCTTAAGCTTTCAAGATTTCACACCCAAATTTGAATATTTCGTCGACTTGGTCTGGAACCGTGAAAAACCACTCGGCTCGGCTGCTCATTTTTTGATTAATCACATCCGAAATTCACGTAAAAATACGATTTAGACCACCTAATTAGGCGTTTTTTGGTTGGGTTCTAAACAGATTGTGTTATAAAAGTATGTACACCAAGAACATTAAGAACTAGATTTCAAATGACTCAAAATGCGTTAAACCAATTAAAAAGCCTAACAACGATTGTTGCTGACAGCAGTGATTTAGCTGCGATTAATACATTCCGTCCATTGGATGCGACCACAAATCCATCTTTAATTACAGCAGCGGCAAATCAACCTGAAAATAAAGAACTGATTGAAAGTGCTATTGAACAAGCGCGTAAAGAAGGTTATCAAAATGATGAGCTGGTTGAGCGCACCATCGATATTCTTACGGTCAAATTTGGTGTAGAAATTTTAAAATTGATCGAAGGACGTGTCTCTACAGAAGTCGATGCAGCCTTGTCCTATGATACTGATGCCACCATTGCAAAAGCTAAAGAGTTACTGGCTTTATATGAACAGCATGGTATCGATCAAAACCGTATCTTAATTAAAATTGCCTCAACGTGGGAAGGCATTCAAGCCGCTAAAGCCCTTGAAGCCGAAGGCATTCACTGTAATCTGACGCTATTGTTTGGCTTACATCAAGCTCAAGCCTGTGCAGATGCTCAAGTCACACTGATTTCGCCATTTGTTGGTCGTATTTTAGATTGGTACAAAAAAGCTGAAAATGTGGATAGCTACCCGATTGAGAAAGATCCGGGCGTGTTATCAGTGAAGCAGATTTACCACTACTACAAACAACATGACATCAAAACTGAAATTATGGGTGCTAGCTTCCGTAGTATTGATCAAGTGCTTGGCTTAGCAGGTTGTGATTTATTGACGGTTTCACCGAATTTATTGGCAGAACTGGAAAAAGATCAGCGTACCGTGGAAGTGCAATTGTCTAATCATCATGCGCATGCACACTGTCAACACGATGTACAAGTGCTCGACAAGCAAACTTTCAAAGCTGAAGTTGAAAAAGACTTAATGTCTTTCCAACTATTACAAGGCGGTATTGATGGTTTTATTAAAGCCCGTGAGCAATTAAGTAGCTTACTGCGTCAAACTTTTGGCTTAGATGCTGAAATAAAAGCATAAATTAGAAATTTTCAGTTTCATCTAGAACTGAAGTTGTATACTACAGCTTCGGTTTTTTATTTGAGTGTCTTCAGTGTTTGGAATCACAGACTTAACGACCTTTATTATTGGTACGATATTAATTGTGATTTTACCCGGGCCAAATTCACTTTATGTCATGTCTGTTGCTTCTCGCTATGGCATTAAGGTCGGCTATTTAGGCGCTTTTGGCGTTTATACTGGCGATTTGATCTTAATCTTACTCACTGCTCTCGGTGCTGCATCCTTACTTCACGCCTTCCCTTGGTTATTCTTATTATTAAAAATTGTGGGTGCGCTGTATTTAAGTTATTTAGGTATCAAACTTTTCAAGGCTGCCTACCAAACATGGAATGCCGTTCAAACGCCAGAACAACTCGACACTAAACAACTGAGTTTGAATGAATTGAAACCGTTTAAGACTGCATTAACCATCAGTATTTTAAACCCTAAAGCCATTCTTTTTTACTTATCGTTCTTTGTACAATTCGTCGATCCTGCATATCCATATCCAGCGATTACATTCACCGCACTCGCGATCGTATTGCAAATTATCAGTATGAGCTATTTAACGATTTTGATCTTTTCGGGTGCAAAACTGGCTACCTATTTTGGCCATCGCTATAAATTTACGGCATGCTGTGTCGCAGCTGTTGGTCTTCTATTTTGTGGATTTGGTCTAAAGCTTGCGACATCTACCATGTAACCGACATGGGCAAAGTATTTCTGTTTTTTTACTTAAAAATCTATATGCCTTTAAACTTTTGAATGGTTGAAACATCCTCAATGTAGGTTGTCGATTCGTTCTATTAAAGTGCCGTTTGTTAAAGTGTCATTTGTGAATAAATAAAGTATATCCATAATATCTCGATGAGCACTTTTACTGTACAGGACTTGAGCGTATCATCCTGAAAAATGACATCCTAAATCTGCGCCAAAAATAGTCATAGCTCGATCATTATGCAAAAACTACTCCAAGACTTTTCCATTCCAGCTGCTTTTGCAGGTTTTATTACGTTCTTAGTCGGGATCAGTGTCTCGGCTGTTTTGGTGATCCAATCTGCACAAATGCTCGGTGCCAACACTGCAGAAATAACCTCTTGGTTTTGGGCTCTAGGTTTGGGTATCGGCTTAAGCGGGCTGATTCTGTCTTGGAAATTTAAATATCCCGTTGCGACTTCATGGTCCACTGCAGGACTGGCACTGATTTTAGCGACTGCAAATGGTTACAGCATGAATGCCGCCCTAGGTGCTTTCTTGGTCTGTGGCCTATTGACAGCAGTACTCGGATTTTTAGGCATTTTTGAAAAAATACTGCGCTATATCCCGCAAAGTCTAACCAGTGCAATGTTGGCGGGCGTACTTCTAAAATTTGGTATTGAGCTATTTGTCAATTTACAAAATGAATGGGCATTCGTTCTGGGTTTACTCACGGCTTATGTCATCAGTAAACGACTGTTACCACGTTATAGCATTGTCATTACGGTGATCATTGGCATTATGCTTTGTCCATTGTTACTTGGCTTTCAATTACCGGCGCTTAATTTAGAACTCGCACAGCCAGTTTGGGTCACACCTGAATTTTCGATCTCAGCAATACTGGGTTTAGCGCTACCACTCTTTGTAATCAATATGGCCTCTCAGTATTTACCGGGTTTAGCCATGATTAAAAGTTATGGTTATCAACCCCACGTCAATCAACTGATTGGTTGGACTGGGACAGCCCAAACGCTACTCGCGCCATTTGGATGTTTTAGTGTCAATATTGCTGCGATTAGTGCGGCAATCAGTCTAGATGACCAAGCCCACCCCGATGAGAAAAAGCGCTATATCGCAGGTATGACCTGTGGCTTCTTTTATATTTTGATGGGCCTGTTTGCAGCCACTTTGGTGAGTTTCTTAACCGCTTTCCCATTGGTGTTTATTACCGCTTTAGCAGGCATTGCCCTACTAGGCACCATTGGACACAACATCGTCATTGCTTTCCAAGAAGCGAGTGAACGTGACGCCGCTCTACTCACCTTCTTGTTTAGTGCATCGGGCGTACAGTTTTTTGGTATTGGCTCTGCATTTTGGGGTTTGGTCTTTGGTTTAGTCGTGCATGCTATTTTCAAATATAAAAGAAATTAAGCCCTCAGTTAAATAATTTGCTTCAAATAAAGAATGATACGCGGTAACGTCATCCGCATGTGTTTGAGATAGGACTATTTATAATCAAAAATGTTTTTGCGGTGAGGAGCAATGCTCCGCAAGATGGTTTCCTTACGTAGCACGATTCTCATTTTGCCGAATGAGAAACAACATTTCAAGAGTACCTCCAGCCGAAGGTTAATCCCTTTATTCAATCCCTAGATGTAAGACTCTGTCGAATAGACTTAAAAATAATTTTAAAAATGCGTAATTACTTTTACGTATGTAAAATCAGTTATTTAATCTCTTTCACTCGATACGTTCGGGCGATCAGTTCTTGTTTTAATAATTGGGTTTCGCTTTCGTCTTCCACTTCTGTAAAAGCGGTGAGCCAAATACCATCGGCTGCATAACGAACAATTTTCAGTTCGATATCCGAATCGGTCTGATGATGACGCTCTAAACGTGAGTTCATCCATTCGATCCAATATTCATTAAATGTTTTATCGGTCAGCATAGTCATCGAAATCGCGGACCAAGATTGTTGCAAACCCATGATTTGTTTTTCTAAAGTAATTTCAATATAGGCTCGGGTAAAGCGACCGTACGGCTCAGGGTCTTCGTCAATTAATCGATCTACGACTTCGTCTAATTGAGCCAAAAGCATGACGATCATGGACTCTAAGAGCTTTTGTTTGTTTGAAAAATGATGAAATACACCGCCTTTTGTGACCCCAACTAAATCCGCAACGGCTTGAATCGACACCCCGTTGACACCTTTATCTGCAGCAAGACGGATTGCATGCTGCAAAATACTTTGGCGTATCAGTTGAGGTTCTTTCTTGCGCTGATGCGGATTATCCATACTAGTGTCCAGCAGAAGTTGAAAACAGGTTAATTACGACCACACCTGAAACAATCAGGCCTATCCCTAACATGGCTGGGAGGTCTAAACTTTGACGAAAGATAAAGTAGCCAATTAGTGCGGTTAAAACAATACCAACACCGGCCCAAATGGCATAAGCAATACCAAGTGGTATGACTTTAATCACCTGAGACAATAAATAAAATGCCAAACAGAATAAAACTGCGACAGCCAATGAAGGCGCAAGTTTGGTAAAGCCTTCTGACTTCACCAAAAATGTCGAACCAATTACTTCTGAGATAATCGCCAATGACAGTAAGCCATAGGCCAATGTTACCGAATTCATTAATCATTCCAAAACAAACATACCAACTGGTAGGTATGTTATTAAGTTAGAGATTATTCTGCAAGCCTTTTAAATCTGTTTTTAATTTTTGACGGTCTGTGTGTGTTGTTGCAAAAATTCTAAAGTGCGATCAAAGGTCTGCTGGCTGGCCTTTTTACTCATCATAAATTGATATTCATGTACCAAAAATTCTTTCGAATCTGGATAAAAAACCGCTGTCACAGGTACATTATTTGCCTGCAATTTTTCTACAAAAGGCTCAGATTGCGTTTTGGTTAAAAAATCTTTATTACCACCGCTGATAAATACTGGTGGATAATTTGCATTAATATTTGAGGCCGTTGAAATACGCGTTAAAAACTCGGCATCATCTTTTTTGTCTCCGGTATACGCCTGAACTAAGTTATAGACGCCCCACTCGATCAGTCCAATCTCTGCGGGTGCAGTATTTACAAAGCTGTTTAAATCATAAATACCACAATGCAAAATCAGCCCTTTAAGCTGTGAAGGCTTTAATACAGGCTGAATCTTTGACGCTTGCGCAAAATCGGGATTCGTAACCAAGGCGGCATAATGACTGGCCATATTTGCACCTGCAGAATCCCCAGCCAAATACATATTTTGCGAATCAATGCCATATTGTGCCGCATGTAGATTCAAAAACGTCAGTGCTGCATCTATTTGGTTGAGCTGTGTGGGATAAATGGCTTCAGGTGCAAACTGATATTGAACAGAAACCACATTATAACCTTGGGCTGCGAGCCGTTTAAAATATCCACCTGCATGCTCTTTTGAACCTGAGACCCAACCGCCACCGTGGATCCAAACAATCGTTGGTCTTGGTGCAATCGCCATACTTGTTTCAGGTTGATAGATATCCAAGTTTAAATTTGGATTTTGTAGATATTGAATATTTGACTGCACAATAACATTGTCAGGAGCATGTAGGTTGATGAAGGTCTTTTGAACTTGCGTCGATAAATTAAAAGCACCTGCAATCACTTTGGTACTACTTTGCGTGTTTTGACAACCAGACAAATGCAACACTGAACACATGCTAAGTACAACCAACCCTGCTTTATATGACATATCAAACTATCCAATCGCATCAATTCTGTTATAAATCTTAGATTTAAAACTGTATATAGTTTAGGCTTATTTTCATAAAGTTCAAATTGATCTTTTAATCTCAAAATCCGAGAAAATTGGTCAATTTTATTTTAATATTTTTGAGCAAAGTCCGAGTTTTTTGCTCAGATTTATTTGACGATTTATCGACATTAATTTATGTAATTTTATGAATTTACAATATTTTTTAGATTAATAAATTGAACCATGCACGACAATGTGTTATCAATAATCTATAGGGTTTAAAAGCAAAATTACAGGAGATTGTTCCATGTCATATCAAAACATTTTAGTACCTGTCGATGGTTCAGAAATCTCGTTTTCTGCAGTAAAAAAAGCTGCAATTATTGCCAAGGCATTTAACAGCCAACTCACTTTAATCAGCCTTGTTGCTGAAGACCCATTTACCGATGCAGACTTCTATTATTCTTCATCAATCATGAAAGAATATTTCGTACAAGCTTACGCAAATGCAGAATCTGCATTAAAAGAAGCTGTGCAAATCACGACTGAAGTGGGTGTAGAAGCACAAAGTAAGATTATTAAAGGTCAAGTTTCTGCTGAAGGTGTAGTAGAAGCAGCCAATGAAGTGAAAGCCGATTTGATCGTGATGGGTTCACATGGTCGCAAAGGATTTAAGAAAATGCTACTCGGTAGTTTCGCACAAGATGTACTCAGCAATACTGAATTACCCGTGTTGGTTGTAAAAGCTTAAGATGACCAAGCCCACATCATGTGGGCTTTTTTGTATTCAGCACACCCTTCACTAATAAGCTTACCCTTTTGTCTAATTCATACAATATCGTGAATAGAGCAAGATTAGATTGATAACATTTAAAATATTAAGGAAGCAGATATGAGTCAATATCAACAAATTTTAGTCCCTGTGGATGAATCTCCAATTTCATATTCTGCTGTTGAACATGCCCTCAGCTTGGCTAAAAGTCAAAATGCACAAGTGACCATTGTCAGTGTTGTTGCTGTTGATCCATTCGTTGGTGTCGATTTCTATGCTGTGGCACCTGCAATCACTGAATATTTTATGCAAGCTGAAAAAAGTGCTCAGCTGCGTTTAGAAGATATCAAACAAACCTTTGTACGTGATGGTATCGAAGTTAAAACTCGTTTGATACATGGTGTATCGCCAACTGAAGGGATTTTACAAGTGGCTGATGAAATCTCTGCGGATTTAATCATCATGGGTTCACATGGACGCACAGGTTTGAAAAAAGCCATGCTAGGCAGCGTGGCACAAAATATTTTAACGCAGTGCCCAATTCCTGTTTTGATCATCAAGCAATAAACTAAGATTCAAAAAAAAGCCCTTCATTGAGGGCTTTTCTTCTTTTAGATCAATTAAACACGTTATTTAAATACACAATTCGTTCTGTAGTTTTCTGATTAAAGCATTTGGTATATTGCAACTCTTGATTTTGCGTATTCATCGCCTCATCCCAGTATTGCGAATGCTTTTGATAAGTCTCTTTTTCACTTTCATTTAATGAATAAACACTTTTTTGTGCAAGCACTTTACAGTCGATATCACGCTTTTCAAACCAGTCTGCTTGATCTTGCTGTAACTGCGCCTTTTGTTCATCACTAAAACGATCCCAAGTCTGATTGAGACGATCCACCACTTTGGCATTATCCTGATCTAGCTCTTTTTTTCGAATATCCATTGCCTTTTGTGCAAGGCTCATTTGTTGAGATTGACTCTCCATCCCTTGCTGATAGGATTCTTCGTTTCGCTTATTTTGAGCACTATATGCCGCATATAGCACCGCATGACGTGTCACTGTTACAACGCTATCAATTACGTCATTTTGACTTGGGACACTTAAACTTAAACCATCTTTGTCGGTTTTAGTGATGCTATAGCTAAAGTTCCCTTTAAGCTGATCATTGTCCATGCTTAAGCCTGACTCACCATCTTCGAGTGAATCATTCAAAGTATAATTACCACGTTCTTCACAGCCTTCATCACATGGTCGTTCAGCAAAGGCGTTTTCAGCACGCTTTTGTAATCCTTTCGGGAAAACCACCAACAATTGACTGCTACATTCCAATGTTTTGGCTTTATTCGGGTCTTCAGTTAAGGTCGTGACATTTTGAATGTTAAATTTTAGATTTTTTACAATCAGATCCATGAGTTGCTGATCGGCTTCATAATCTGACTGACGTATTTCTTTGTTTAATTCTTTGAGATATTCGTTTTTTAAATGATCTTGCAATTGGTCAATATTGGCTTGTGCAGTACAACTCCAATCTTCCAAAGCAGGCGCTTCCGTTTTGGCCTCAGCATCTTTTTTATTTTTAAAATTATCACAGCCATATATCAATGCCGCAGACAACATGAGGCTCGTGATGACTATTTTTTTCATTGTATAAGTACCATTATGATTTTATTCTTCGGGCGTATTTTACTCAAAATTACAGCGCTTTGACGAGAAAAATCCCCGCATGTGCAGGGATTTTTTATATATCATCTCATTTAGTACGGTTTTAATTGGTCTTTTCAGTTACGCCTTCGCTGGTGACATCTCGTACTTTACCATTCTCGGTATTTAAAACTTCAAACTCAATACGACGGTTTTTGAATTGACCTTCTTTGGTGCTGTTATCCGCTACGGGTTTTTCTTGACCATAACCCACCGCTTGAAGCTGTGCAGGATCAACGCCTTTCGACACCAAATAATCCACCACAGCTTGTGCACGCTCTTGCGATAAAGCTTTATTCGCTTCCGCATTACCCACAGCGTCGGTATGACCTTGTACAGTCAGATGTACCTGTGTAGCGCGCTGCAGCAATGCTGCCGCCTGATCCAAAATCGATTTATTCACGTCAGGAATATCAGATGAACCTGTCGCAAAATTAATAATTTGTAAGTTCAGCGCAGTCGCAACATCTAGCGCACGAACTTGCTCAGGGTTAATGCTCGCTAATGCTTTTTGTGCATCAGTAATACTGTTATCTACTGCTGTTTGTTCGCTCACGCCTTCTTGAACCAATACCGTCATATTTTTTGCTAAAGGCTTAATTTGATTGGCAAGGTTTTGAGCATCCGCAGGATTTTGCGACAAAATCGATAACTGATTTTCAGTCCAGGTTAAAGTGGTATTTGGTACACCTTTAAGTTTTTGCAGAACCGTTGGAATGGTATCTTGATCAATAAATTGAGTATGGTAACTGGCATCAGATGAAGCACCACAACCCGTATTAAAGTTAAAGATCTGTTTGACTTGTTGCTGCAAAATTTCAAGATAGTTTGAATCGCCTGTTTGAATTTGACAGTTGGTTAACTGCCCATCTGTACCGGTGCTAAATTGCAAATGTGCTGGCTGAGATGCAGCAGGCTGTGCAACTGTTGTTGCAGAGGTGGTTGGTTCTTCTTTATTAGTACAAGACTTAAACCAAAATGCGATCAGACCCAATAATATAAGCAGCGCAATAATTGGCAATAACCAATTCGAGCGTTTTTCTTCAACGATAACAGGTGTTGGTTCAACAACAGGCGCTTGGTGTAATGTACGGCCAGCTGCAGTGTTTACCCCTAAACCTGCGAGTAAAGGCACTGCCCATTGTGGTAGTGCCGCCAAAATGCTATCTGCATGATTATCAAGTAAATGCGTGATTGCGACGGGATCAGATGAACCCGCTTCATTTTCAAGTGCCCCTAAAGTTGGAGCTATAGAGTGGTTTAAGGTTTGCTCTATTTCTGACGTTGGAGCCGTACCGCCACCGAGATGTTGCAAAAATTGATCTTTTAATGTGGGATTTGCCGAAAATATATCACTAATACGAGGGTTTAACTGTTTTTGAAAGGCATCAATAAATTCAGGTTTGGATCGAAAAATATTTAACAGGAATGGAATAAACTGGCTAATGGCTGAATTTTTTTCAGTTAAGTGTTGTGTATCACCGTCCAGCACAATCGAGGAGACGTGCTGCTTAATCAGCGCTAATAAATCTATATTCATATTTGTACTCCATGCAGTTGTCATTATTTTCATGTGTACTTTAGTTTATATGCTTATTTTTTGATCAAATGTAATAATTTGTTCGGACTTGTCAGCGCGTTAATTTCTTTTCTATTTTCAATCTATTAATTTCAATCCTCATAAAAAAAGCCAGCCGAAGCTGACTTTTAGATATCAAATTAAAATGCTAGGACTCAACATTTTCCATGTTGAGCTTCAGCTTAAACGGCATAAAAAGCTTGAAGCACTTTACCTTTAACGGTGTGCTGAATTAATGGTGTGTTCTTACCATTTGACACAATCGTGTCTTTATTAATGGTCCACTCAAGTTCAGGATCAACAAGCACCCAACCCGCTTCATCTGCCCAACGTTGTTGCATATTGGCTACTTTAGCAGGTGCGAGTGTGACTTTCTCAACCCATTCCAGTGGGCTTAATAGGCCTTCTTGAATCAATTGAATACCAAAAGGTACATAGGTATCAAATGCAGTAAAACCGGGCTGTGTTTCAGCAAATGGCGCCATTTTCGCTGAGCTGCTCAGCGGCTCATGATGCGTACAAATTGCATCAATCACACCGTTTTTCACTGCTTGGCGGAGCAAGTCTCTATCTTGCTCAGAACGCAGCGGCGGACGCACATGCGCAAGTGAATTAAAGCCGTCGATCAACTGATCAGTTAAATGCAATTGGTGCATGGCTACATCGCAAGTCACCGGTAAGCCTTTCGCTTTAGCATGTTTAATTAATTCGACAGATGCGCCTGATGACAACAGACCAAAGTGCGCACGCACTTTAGTAGCTTCAATCATCAATAAATATTTTGCAATGGCTACGGTTTCCGCCAATGCAGGGATCATCGGTAAACCTTGACGAGATGCGACAAAGCCTTCATGCACACAGCCATCTTTGGCAATCTGCGGTTCTTCGGCATAGAACACAACGGTCATGTTCAGACCCGCAGCATATTCTAAGGTACGAATCACCACATCATCGTCCATAAATGGCGCATTGGCATTTGATACTGCTATACAGCCGCCTTTTTTCAAACCTGCCATATTCGCAGGCTGCTTGCCTAACAAGCCTTGAGTCTGCGCGCCAATCACCTGCAGATAAATGCCACCATCAATCATGGCTTTTTCCACCAGGCCATGAATCAATGCACCATTGTCTTGCACAATCGGTTTAGAGTCTGGCGGCGTAAACACATGCAAAATACCATTCGCACGCGCAGCCTTCCCTTCTGACTTTAAAGTTCCGTGCTGCTGCTGACCCGGCTCTCGTAGACGCGCGCAGAGATCAACCATACTTGGCATCAGCCATTTGCCTTGACCATCAATGGTTTCAGCGACATTGCTTTCGGCAACCAATCGGCCATTTTCAATATAAACTGTCTGTACGCTGTCAGTTTGATTGATTGGATCTAAGACACGTACATTTTCAACTTTAACAATACTCATGACTATCCCTTAAACCGCAATCGCTTCAATTAAACCTTTTTCTTGCAACTGACCTTGCATTGCCAAAGCCAGTACCGCCATACGTACCGCAATACCATTGGTCACCTGATGTAAAATCACTGACTGAGCACCATCGGCAATACTCGAGTCAATTTCAACACCGCGGTTCATTGGTCCCGGATGCATCACGATGCAGTCAGGTTTTGCCAAAGCCAGACGCTCTTTATTCAAACCGTACATTTTGTAGAATTCGGCTTGAGATGACAGCGCAGGAGAATCAATACGTTCATTTTGAATACGCAAGGTAATAATCACATCGCAGTCTTGAATACCGGCTTCCATGTTGTTGAACAGACGAACGCCTTCGCCATAGTCATCAAAACCATAAGGCAGCAAAGTATTTGGCGCAATGACACGAATATCTTTACAGCCCAATGTTTGCAATGCAGCGACATCTGAACGGGCAACACGCGAATGCTTAATATCGCCAATAATGGCAATGGAAATGTCTTCAAAATTCTTTTTGGTTTCGCGGCGAATCGTCAACATATCCAACATGGCTTGCGTAGGATGCGCATGACGGCCATCGCCTGCATTGATGATTGCCACATGCGGACAAACATCTTTGGCAATAAAATGCGGCGCACCTGACGATGAATGACGAACCACAAAAATGTCGGTCGCCATCGCTTCTAAATTCCACAAGGTATCACGCAGTGTCTCGCCTTTTGATGTACTTGAACGTGCAATATCAATGTTCAATACGTTTGCAGACAGACGTTTTGCTGCCGCTTCAAAAGTGGTACGGGTACGTGTTGAATTTTCAAAGAACAGGTTCATCACTGTACGACCTTCTAAAAGGTTGTTGGTAATTAGCTGATTTTGGTCATTAAAAAAGGACTGTGCAGTGTCCAATATTTTTGTGAGAGTTTCTTTAGAAAGGCCTTCGATGGTGAGGAAATGTTTTAAGTTACCATCTTGGTTGAGTTGAATCTGGCTCGGTGTATGCAATGCCGCCAAGTGCATGAGAGATTCCTTATCGTTAAGTTAACGCATTATACAGAGAATCTTGGCAAATGGCAGTTGAAGTTTTCAACGTTCAATGCAAACGTATGATGTTATTCAAAATGAATTTTCAAATTCCTATCTATCATTTCAATTAGATAAATTAAACGTTTTAAATTAAACTTCACCTTTACCCTTTCAAAAAGCCTTCAAACAGGACTTCAATCCATCTTTATTTTTAATTGAATTGGACACTTTCAAAAAATAAAGTTCAGCTATAAACAACCGTCTTCTGCACAGTTCAACAACTCTTAAAACATGAAAGAAGGTTGATACTTCAGGCTGTGCGCAGCAAGAAAAATATGCCTACTGCTCACAGCAGGATTGAATTAACGCAATGCGCCGATATAACGATGTGCAACCTGTGCTTTACAGATATCTTCAGCGGTTGGTTCGCTCATTAATATTTCTGTTGTTTCTGTTTGTACTGAACTGACCAACGGTTCTTCTGGTACTGAAACTGCAACTTCATGCAAATCCAACTCACTATGTAAACGTGCAACTAAACGAGATAATTCAGGATCAGCCGTTTCCAAAGCCAAGTTAGAAACAAAGCGTGCATATTCGACATTCTCAACCACATATAATACGTCAATAACCCGACCTGACACACGACGTAAACGCGCGTAAATTAAAGTGGCGATTGAAAATGCGTTTGATTGACTATTGATTGCCAGCCCTGTCATAAATACCCCTAATGATATCAATATTATAAAGATCGAATTTTGATCAGGGTTATAGCAATTTTTGTACCATTAAGTGATATTTCTCACAATGTACACAGAATAAATTTGATAAAGTCTTTCAATTCTACTGATATTTCTCCCGTTTCAGCGCAATATCGTCCGCCCAAATCCACGAAAATACGTTAAAATATGCGATTGCTTTTTTGCCTTTGGAAATTTACATGAATTCGAAACCGCGTCTTTCTACATATTGGGTTACCTGTGCAGATGGACTGGAAACCTTACTCCGCGAGGAAATTGAAGGTTTAGGTGTTCAAAATATTGAACAGTTCCCGGGTCGTCTTGTATTCAAAGGCACACTTGAAGATGCATACCGTATTTGCATGTGGTCACGTTTGGCTTCCCGTGTACTTACCCCGATTCATACACATGAATTAGAGTTCACGCATGATGCACGTGATGTGGCTGAAGAGCTCTATGAAGGTGCAATAAACTTTGATTGGTCACTTATTTTTGCACCACAAAGTACATTTGCCGTGCGTTTACACATCGAACGTGACATTAAAGTCAATTCTCAGTTCGCAACTTTACGTGTTAAAGATGGTGTGGTCGATTCCTTTATGGAAGCTGTGGGCAAACGTCCTAGCATTGACATTAAGCAACCTGAAATTACGTTGTATGTATTAGCTGGCAAAACTGAACATACTTATTGCTTAGATTTATCAGGTGACTCTCTGCATAAACGCGGTTACCGTCGCTACATGACAGATGCACCGATTAAAGAAAACCTAGCTGCTGCCATCTTACAGAAAGCAAAACTTAAACAGCATCAACCCAATATTATCTTGGACCCAATGTGTGGTTCAGGGACCTTTATCATTGAATCTTTAATGATTTTGACTGATCGTGCGCCAGGCCTTGTTCGTCGTTTTGGTTTTAATGGTTGGAATGGTCATGACCATGAACTTTGGATGTCGATCAAAGGCGAAGCTGCTGAACGTCATAAAGCCGCACTTGAAAACCCTCTCCCACAATTCTATGCATTTGATGCAGACTGGGAGGCAGTAAAAGCAACCAAACAAAATATTATCGCTGCAGGTTTCGAATCTGTACTTGATCAAATTAAAATTGAAGAACGTACACTTGCAGACTGGCCAGATTTCCAAGCAACAGGTAAGAAATGCTTTGTTGTCACTAATCCTCCATACGGCGAGCGTTTAGGTGATAAAGCCTCTAACCGCGCACTATATTTAGGTCTATCGGCATTATTACAAAAGAACTTCCCAAATCAGCCTGCTGCAATTATTGCAGCACAAGTTGAACAGGCCGATGTCCTTGCCTTTAATGATCCACAAATTTTGCGTTTGATGAATGGTAAGCTACCAATTTACGTCCGTTTTGGTACAGTCAAACCTGCGGCAGTTCAAAAGCCTTTCCTAGAGCATTGGGAACCGCAACAATTTGAAAAAATTGAAGGTGCAGAAGACTTTACTAACCGTCTGCAAAAAAACATGCAGAATCTTAAAAAATGGGCAGTTAAAGAAAATATTTTCTGCCTACGTTTATATGATGCCGATTTGCCAGACTTTAATGTCGCGGTAGATTTGTATGGTGATCGTTTACACGTACAAGAATACGCACCACCGAAAAAAATTGACCCTGAAAAAGCCAAAAAACGCTTTAACTTAGCACTTCAAGCGATTCGTGCAGTGACAGGCTTAGGTCGTGATGCGATTTTCATTAAAACACGTGCTCGCCAAGAAGGTAAAAATCAGTACACCAAACAAAGTACTGCGTCTAAACGTTTTATCGTGCAAGAGGGCAAAGCAAAGATTTTGGTGAACCTAACAGACTACCTCGATACAGGTCTGTTCCTTGACCATCGTCAAATGCGTCTACGGATTGCCAAAGAAGCCAAAGGTAAACACTTCCTGAACTTATACAGCTATACCTCTACAGCGAGCTTACATGCAGCGCTTGGCGGTGCAGCAAGTACGACCAGTGTCGATTTGTCAAATACCTACCTAAACTGGTCTAAAGAGAACTTTGTACTGAATGGTTTGACTGTAGATCATGCAGATGAACAACATCAGTTCTTCTCTAGTGACTGTTTTGAATGGTTAAAAGAAGGTCACGAGCAATATGACCTGATCTTTATTGACCCACCAACCTTCTCAAACTCTAAAAAGTTCTATGGTACTTTTGATGTCCAACGCGACCATATGTCTTTACTTAAACGTGCCATGAACCGTTTAACCACTGACGGTACGCTTTACTTCTCAAACAACTACCGTGGTTTTGAGATGGACGATGTGATCATGGCAATGTTTGACGTTGAAGAAATCAGCAATGAAACCATTGGCCTAGACTTTAAACGTAATACCAAAATTCACCGTGCATGGAAAATCACTCATCCACAAATCTAAGGTTTGACTTTAGAAAGTCCTGATCTATGAAATGAAGCACGTCAGTGCTTCATTTCAACCACAACGCCATCTGGATACGTTACTCGAATATTTTCGTGGCGCTCTTGCAGCACAATACGGTTAATCGGTGCCACTTTTGGAGATTGTATTAACCCGACCTGATCCGCTGCCCTTTTCTTTTGAAGCAAATAATCACTCATGGTTGAGCCTTCAAGCTGCGTCTATTGAATGATCTTATTATTACGATTAGATTTATGATTTGAATTTTTCTGCTGCTCTTCTTTGGGTTTAGCTGCCTCACTCTCAATAATATCTAAGGTTTCTTCACTAAACTTTTTTTTACCTTGCGTTTCATTCGACAAACGTTGATCTGAAATTGAATTACCCGCAAAAGCTATAGACTGAACAGCGATTAAAAAAATGCTACTAACAAGACTGTGTTTTACCCAAGAACATTTAGGCATGGATGAATGAACAAGTTTCCGTCTAAAAAAATAATCGTGTGACATGGTGTCTTTCCTATTGTTGTTTTGATTGGCTAGTTGCCCATTGACGCTAGCAACTTTTCAACTGTTCAACAATGGCTAGGCCGCTGTGTTCCGATAAACTGAAAATCATAATTCTGTAGCCAAAAATACAAAACCGCCAATCTATGACGGTTTTATATTTTTTAAACTTAACTACTCACTACTGGTTGCTTATTTCTTTTGTATGGCTTGACCAAAAAGCTTTTGACCGAACTTATATTGCATACTCATGACCATGTTATCGCCATCGCGCTTGCCTTGCCCTGATGTTTCAAAACCAGCAAACATGGCTTCAGCTTCCTGTCCTGACAAACTTTTGCCCTGTAATTGCAAAAAGTTATTCATGATTGCAGTCATCATATTTTTATCAAAACTTAAGTCTGCTTGAAAATCCAGTAAGCTCGGCACCATTTTAATAAAAGACTCCATTGAGGCATGGTGACCCGGCATGACTTTCCCCACGACATTTGCAGAGGCTTTACCTCCACCAATACTGATCGAGTTATCTTTAGACTCAAAATCAAAACCTTGGCTTGCGATAGCTAAGAAAGCTTGAGTCATTTCTTCACTTGATTCACTCACTGCATCGCATGAATTTTCCACCTGATGCAAAAGTTCACTAAATGCACGAACTTTATCTAGATTGACTTTATGTAATGCCAAATTTAGTGCGAAATCTTTGGTGACTGGTGAACCTGGGAAATCCATCTCATCAGCTTTTAAGTAGCCTTCAAAGTCCACATCATGTTTATTTAGTTCGGTCTCCCAACGCAGTTGCATACCACGCATGCCGCCTGAGAACTTTTGATCTAAACGTTTGATAGAACCCGCTTGGATTTCAACAAAGCCATTTTCAAGATTTTTCTGATTTAGACCTTGATTGGTCTTCATCGAAAAATTTTGCACCATGGTTTGCATTGGACCTTCACTCAACCGAACCACAGGTAAATGGATTGAAAGCTCAGATACCTTAGTGACTTGCCCCGGTAAACTACTGATCCGAATTTGCAATTGGCTTGCATCAGCTTGTACTGTTGCACCTTGTGCAGTCGTTTTAAATGCAGGAATCTGTAAATCTGTTTTACTTTGACCAATCCAATTGACCAACGTTTTTGCCGTTAAGTCCGTGCCAAAAAGCTTGGCATATTCGGACGTACTTTGTTGTTGAACAATCTTAAAATTCGAGTTGATATTATAGCCTTTCAACCCACGTTGAATCTGATCTGTACCCTTCAACACGATCACTTCTTTCGGTTTACACGGGTCTGTTTTCAGGGTTAATACCCAATCGACTGTTCCACCCATCAAGCCCATTTGATAATTGCTGTACTTTACATCAACATCTTGTACAGCTGCGGACCAATTATTCTGTGTATAAAATTGGGCAAGAGATTTATCTGCATATAAATTCCCTCCCACCACTGCTGCTGAAAGCACCGCTAAACTGCCAATTCCCCACATCAACTTCGACATGTCTTTCTCATTCTGATTATTCTTTGCGCAGTATACTGAAGAACTCAGTTACATAAGTACACAATTAGAATGATTTTAAATGATTGATTTGGCAGTTTTAATTGATTTTTTGATCGTTATCACTTCCTCTATATACGCCCAACTTCAAAATAACTAATACGTTTACGATCAAAAGCAGCGTATGGATTGGCTTTAAAACTATGAAAATAGTGCTTGGCTTTTAACACATGTGAGGTCGTATTTTTCATCCACTCAATACGTGGGTCCTTCTCTGCCAAAGTAATACAATAGGTTTCTTTACCACGTTGCTTTGTCTGCTGTTTTGCATGAAAAATCAAACTTGCAAATACGTCCAGATGTTCAGGATGACATAGTGGACTATGCAACATTAAATAATCAAAGGTTCCATGAATTTTTGGCAGTGATAAAACACCACGCACACTGGCATAGGCATTATAAAACGGCTTCATCAACTTTAATGAACGCGAATAGTCGATTACGCGGGTTTGTTTAAAACTCTTTTGATTCCATAATCCATAGAGTC
This sequence comes from Acinetobacter sp. YH12126, assembly GCF_013418745.1. Taxonomy (NCBI): domain Bacteria; kingdom Pseudomonadati; phylum Pseudomonadota; class Gammaproteobacteria; order Moraxellales; family Moraxellaceae; genus Acinetobacter; species Acinetobacter sp. YH12126. Next base: position 19,327 of record NZ_VPBM01000005.1, read on the forward strand.
CAACCAACTGATTGTGCTGATCATAAATCAAATAAAAATCGTCCAGATTTAAGCCTGCCCAAAATGGATTTTGACCATCAACCAAAGCATTAAAATCATAGCTAGGTAAAAAATTATAATGGTCTTTCATTTTTAAAATGAAATCATTTGCTTCATCTACACGTTCAGCAGTCAGCGTTTTAAATTGATATTGATTGAAAGTTTTTGGTTTCACTGCCTGTGAAACGGTAAAGGTTCGAATTTCATCATAAAAATATGGCAGCGGAAATCCAGATCTTTCATGATGTAAAATACTGGCAGCGACAATATTGTCGTTTAAAACCACACTTTCAAAAATCGTGTCTTGTGGTATTTCATCATGGAGATAGTCCATCAATAAGCGCATGACTTTAGCACCACGATACGCTGGATTCATTCTTAAATCGGCGACATAACGCATCAGGTCAGGCTGACCATTGATATAACAATAACGCCATCCCAAATTCATCATCGCAATCACGATAGATGGATCTTCCACAGGGACAACCACTTTTAAATCTGGACGATTATACTGTGCGTGGCTGGCATCAAAATAACTGGGGTGACGCGCATAAGATAATGTGATGCCATTGCTTGGCATAGTCTCTGCACTAATTTTCATTAGTTGCTCATCATCTTCGACAGTCGCATTTCGAACCGCAAACTTAGTCTCATTCTTTGAATGATATAGCGCCGTTTCGTCGAACGGTGCATCTAACACATCGATATCCATCTCAATACTCAATTATTTTTGTTTTCATTTTCTTAAGCGGCTCAGGCTTAATATTCCCTTCAATCATGCCATTGTTCATGGCTAGTGTTTTGTAGTAGTCCCAAGCATCTTGTACATGTACCACTTCAGGTTCATCCAACTGCCCTAGATCGCGTGCCAATTCATAATGAAAATTATGTTTAAGCAAACGGTCTAGTGCTTGAGCGGATGGTTGTTTATCTACATTGCCTTCACTGAGTAAAATATAGTGCGGTTTTTTAACCGAACATTGTTCGATACCCAAGATACTAATCGGCAAATAATCCGCTTGTTTAAACTCTGCAAGAACTTTAACTGCAGCATTGTGGTCGAGCTTTTCTCCGACCAAATCTACTGTCATTTTACGACCTAAAAATTCGAAACATGGCACTTGCTGATAAAAGTCTGTGACTTCTAATTCATCATCAATCACATAACGAATTAATCCTGAACCTGTCGTGATCACAGGACTAACAATATCACCTACTTTCAGTTGCCACGATGGCACCACTTTTTGGCTGTCTTGCAAAATAAATTCATAAAAATGTGACTGATAACTTAAGGTAAAACGGTTTGCAAATGGAATCGTCACTACGCCTTCAGTTGCCCATAAACCTTTACCCTCAAATGCCACCCCTGCAATTCGTTGCTGGAGTTGTACTGCCCATTGCTCTGCGCTCGCTGTATCCCAACTCGAAACCAGACTGAGTTTAGGCCACAGTTTTTTCCACGCCGTTGCTTGGGTTAAATCCAAGTCTTGTAAGCGATAGCATTGTTGACAAGATTTAGGAACTTGCAGAAAACTCAAACCATCACGTTGCCATTGTCCAGTTTTTAAGACCTGTACAATTTCAGCTTGATGTTCTTGAATAATATCCAGCAATTGCAATGCAAATGTAGGACTCCATACCGAAATCATGCCTAAATGCTTATCTGCAACGAGATACACCGCGGTTGCAAACATGGCATCTTCGGCTGAATTTGCCATCGCAATTTCAGTCGGTACCGATTGAGTAATTTTACTCAACACTCGCTTCGACAGATTAAGCAGCGCACTGTCATCATTTAAATTACTATTTTCTAAAAGCTTTCGCTGGCTTTCAGGCAACCATGAAACCGACCAATAATGCGTTGAATTTTTAAGTTGTGGGTGTGTCCGATATAAATTAGTCAGCCATAAACCAATAGCCTCATCCAGTTCATCTAAAAAAGCCTGAGTATAGGGAATGAATTTAATTGCTTCACTCGACCCACTGGTCGGTTGAAACCGTACAATTTTTTCAGGCCCCAAACTATTTTTGCCACTTTGTCTGGATTGTTCAATTTGGCTTTTCCAATTGCTATAACGAGAAAGCGGATACTTTTTGGCAAATTGCTCATAGCTTAAATTTTGCGAAATGTGCTGCTTTAAAAAATGGCTTAATTTTTTACGTTGCACATTTTCTAGCTGATTTGCCTGCTGTGTATAGCGTTGAAACGCTTTACGGCAGGCAATATTCAAAACTTGATGTGCTGTAGTGAGAAGCAATCCCATTAGGCCACCTTCGAGTCTGAACCTGTCGCAATATGCAATGTACGTGACTTATAACGTAACTTGCTTTCATGTTTACTCACACTGGTGGTCTTGGTTAAGAATCGATTTACATAACGGTATAAGTCGCTCCAACGTAATTCACCAATGCACGGTAGTTCAGTTCCATCGACCCACGTTGGGTTCTTATCTTCAAAAAAAGCAATCTTGGTATTGTTTTCGCGCATCTCATGGGTGATTGGCGCAACATCTGCTTTGAGTGGCTGGTAGTCTTCGCCAAAATTCAGAAGACCTGTTTCATGGTTATAGTATTCTGAGTAATATTCTTTACAGTACGATTCGACAAAGTCTTTGAGATGGGCATTTTTCTCACCATAATGTGGATAGTAGCTGTAGTAGTTATTGGCTAAGAGCAGATAAGTTTTAAAGCCTTTAGAGATTAAAATCCAATATACAGGGGTTCTTGGATGACGAAATTTAAAACTAATAATATAACGGAACATTGCTCGGGTTAATGCACGATTCCCCCAATACTCTTTCTCAATAATGGTATCACCACTGAAAAAAGCATGTCGGGCTTTACCATCAACAATAAAGTCACGCTCCATAACCGTCGAGAATCCGACAATTTGATTATTTTTCGGTTCAATAATGAAAAAAACACCGGTTTTTTCTAAGAAGTCGCGTTCAAAAATTTCATAACGGGTATTGGCATAATACTTTTGGTAAATACCATACATGCGTTTGAGTTCTTGAACAGTGATGTCATCTGTACGTTTATATAAACTATAAGGTTCTTTTTTGATCTGCCTAAGCAGTTTAAATTCCATCATAATCATAATTTCCTGTTGCCATTCATTCATGATGAACGAGCGATATTATTTTTGTTTTACAGAACACAGTCATCTCGTTGGATGTGTGCGGACGTCATATTAGTGGGTGAAAATGATGAAATGCAATGAACTTTACGTATTTAAACGAAAATTACGACAAGCGTAAAATTAAAAAACCCGGCCTAAACCGGGTTTCTGTTTTTACAACTGGATGTAGCAGATTTGTGCTTTTTAGTTGAGTTTTAACTTTTCAAAAGTTAGGTGATCTCCTTCCGCTTGAACGACAATCGTATCGCCCGGTTGGAAAGCACCTGATAAGATTTTCTGTGCCAATGTATTTTCAACTTGTTGTTGGATAGCACGTTTCAGAGGACGTGCGCCATACACAGGGTCAAAACCAGCATCGATAAGTAATTCAAAGGCACTATCTTCAACCGCCAAACTCATATCTTTATCTGCCAAACGTGAACGTAAGCGATCCAACTGAATATCCGCAATGCCACGAATTTGCGCTTTTTGTAAAGAGTGGAAAACCACCAACTCATCAATACGGTTCACAAATTCAGGTCGGAAATGTTCAGATACCGCAGCCATAACCACAGCGCGAACTTCGTCTTTCGACGGGTTTTCACCTAATTCACGAACATCGGTTGAACCTAAGTTCGAGGTCATCACGATCACGGTGTTTTTGAAATCAATCACACGGCCTTGTGAGTCTGTTAATCGACCATCATCCAACACTTGAAGTAAGATGTTAAAGACATCTGGATGTGCTTTTTCAACCTCATCAAACAACACTACACTATAAGGTTTACGACGAACAGCCTCGGTTAACACACCACCTTCTTCATAACCCACATAGCCCGGAGGCGCACCTACTAAACGGCTCACCGAATGCTTTTCCATAAACTCTGACATGTCGATACGAATAATCGCATCATCACTGTCAAATAAGAAATTACCTAAAGCTTTGGTTAACTCAGTTTTACCTACACCTGTAGGCCCAAGGAATAAGAATGAACCACTTGGGCGGTTTGGATCGGATAATCCTGCACGAGAACGACGCACCGCATTCGACACTGCTACGACAGCTTCATCTTGACCAACTACACGGTTATGTAAGAACTCCTCCATGTGTAAGAGTTTTTCACGTTCACCTTGCAGCATTTTCGCAACAGGAATACCTGTAGCCGCACTTACCACTTCAGCGATTTCATTTTCAGTGACTTTGGTACGAATCAGTTTTGGCTCTTCGTTCACCTCGGCAACTTCTTCTTCATTCAAGCGTTTTTGCAACTCAGGAATTACACCATATTGCAAGCGGCTAGCTTCTGCTAAATCACCTTCACGTTGTGCTTTTTCAAAGGCAGTACGCGCTTTATCTAACTCGATTTGAGCTTGATTCGTGCCGTCAACCAAACGTTTTTCCGCAATCCACACTTCTTCCAAATCACTATATTCTTTTTGAACTTCAGCAATTTGTTTCTCTAGGTGCTCAACTTCAGCTTTAGAGACTGAATCTGCATCTTTTTTCACTGCTTCTAACTGCATTTTCAATTGAATTAGGCGACGATCTAAACGGTCTAATGGCTCAGGTTTTGAGTCAATTTCCATTTTGATACGTGATGCAGCTTCATCAATCAAATCAATGGCTTTGTCTGGCAACTGACGGTCTGTGATGTAACGATGCGACATTTTTGCCGCAGCAATGATCGCAGAGTCTAAAATTTGCACACCATGATGGGTTGCATATTTGTCTTTTAGACCACGTAAAATCGCAATGGTATCTTCCACACTCGGTTCATCAACGATCACTTTTTGGAAACGACGTTCTAGAGCCGCATCTTTTTCGATATATTGACGATATTCATCAAGTGTTGTCGCACCTACACAGCGTAGCTCACCACGCGCTAATGCAGGTTTAAGCATGTTACCAGCATCCATTGCACCATCGCCTTTACCTGCGCCAACAAGCGTATGTAATTCGTCAATGAAAAGAATAATCTCGCCATCATATTTGGCTAAATCTTTTAGAACTGCTTTAAGACGTTCTTCAAATTCACCACGGTATTTTGCACCTGCAAGCAATGAACCTAAGTCAAGTGAAAGTACACGTTTACCTTTCAGACTTTCAGGAACTTCGCCATTGACGATACGCTGTGCTAAGCCCTCAACGATTGCTGTTTTACCCACACCAGGCTCACCAATCAATACCGGGTTGTTTTTGCTACGACGTGATAATACCTGAATGGTACGGCGAATCTCTTCGTCACGACCAATAACCGGATCTAGCTTACCTTCTAATGCACGTGCATTGAGGTCTAAGGTATATTTGTTGAGTGAATCACGTTGATCTTCGTGGTTATTACTCATGACTTGTTCACCGCCTCGTATTTGTTCAATCGCTTTGCGTAATTTATCTGTCGTTACGCCTACACTATTTAATAAGGTTTTGGTTTTACCCGTTTCAGCTAAACCGAGAATCACCCAATCTGTAGAAAGAAACTCATCTCCAGCTTTTTGAGCAAAACTGTCGGCTAAATTCAGCGCCTTGACTGCTTCAGGATTTAGGTTGATGTCCCCTGTAGGCGTCGCAATAGTGGCGGTATCCTGTAGGGCTTGCTGAAGTTTGGTTTTTAACTCAGGAAGATTAGCACCTGCCTGTTGTAACAAGTTTTGGTTCGACGGCTCTTCAAGCAATGTCGAAAGAATATGGATTCCTTCAATGGCTGTATGGTCTTTCCCCATTGCTAAAGATTGGGCATCGGATAATGCTTGCTGCAAACGGTTTGTGAATTTTTCGAATCGCATTCTTGTTATTCCTCACAACAAATTCTGTACTTGAAGCATATATGGGAGTCATATTTAAAATTTCAAATACATTTTTTAAATATTTTTCAATGAGTTAATTTTAAGATAAAGATAAATCTCAATTATAATATTGGTATAAATTGAATACTTTTCAAGTCAATTATTGAAGAATTTAGTACTTTATTATGTTATTTAAATACAAATGTATTTTTAGGCAATTTTCTTGTCAACTCAACTGACTTTCTGACAATAAAATTCAATGATTTTCCACTAGCTTAAATCACGTAAATGTCAAAAAAGCCCACATTTACATGCAGGCTTTTACATAATCCACTGAAAAGTTCAGCTTAAGGTGCAGGATTTGGCTGCTGGCGATGAATATCTTCAATCCCTTTTAGAATGTCTTCTGATAAATTCACATCAAACGCATCAATATTTTCTTTCAACTGATCTAGATTCGTCGCACCAATAATTGTACTGGTGACAAAGAATTGCTGCTTAATAAATGCAAGTGCTAACTGTGTCAACGTTAAACCATGCTGTTCAGCCAATTGTGCATATTGTTCTGTTGCCCATTCACTCTCCGCATTTGAATAGCGGCTAAAGCGTGAAAATAGTGTCACTCGAGCATTGGCAGGACGTGCACCATGACGGAATTTACCTGTTAGATAACCAAATGCTAAAGGTGAATATGCCAATAAGCCCACGCCTTCGTAGTGTGCAATTTCAGATAAACCGATTTCATAAGTACGATTCAACAAACTATATGGATTTTGCACACTGACAATTTTTTCTAAACCATGCTTTTCTGCAAGTTGTAGGAATTTTAAAGTTCCCCATGGCGTTTCATTAGATAGTCCAATTGAGCGAATTCGACCTTTTTTCACCTCATGACTTAAAGCAACTAATGTTTCTTCTAAATTGGTAATAGTTTGCGTACTGTTTGCTTCGGCATTGCCATAACCCAATTTACCGAAAAAGTTGGTTGGACGTTGCGGCCAATGCAACTGGTATAAGTCAAGATAATCTGTTTGTAAGCGCTGAAGAGAATGATCCAGTGCAGACTCAATTTCCGAAGCAATAAATTTAGTTTGCCCGTCACGAATATGACTACCGCCTTGTGACGGCCCTGCAATTTTTGAAGCTAAGATTATTTTATCGCGGCCACCGCGAGCTGCAATCCAGTTACCTATAATAGTTTCAGTCGAACCTTGGGTTTCAGGTTTCGGCGGGACAGGATACATTTCTGCAGTATCCCAAAAGTTAAGACCACGCTCTAAAGCATAATCCAGTTGCTCGAAAGCTTCTGCTTGGGTGTTTTGTTCACCAAACGTCATGGTGCCTAAACAAATTTCTGGAACTAATATGCCTGTATGTGCCAATGGTTTAAATTGCATGCCGCAAATTCCCTCTTTATTTTAAATATCAATATATAAGTCACGAAGTAGCTTACATAAGATATCGGCTTTGTTTAAATCATAATTTTCTGTTTATTTGTCAAAAAATGTGAGAAAGGTTGCTTCCGCTATAATAGTGAGAAATGAATGGACATAAAAAAAGCAAACCCCTGAGTTTGCTTTTTTTAGATTCGGAAGACTGATTATTCTTCGTCGTCGAAATCGTCAGAAGCCAATTGGCTTTTCTCTTCAAGCGATGCATCAAAAATTAGAATCGCTTTACCATCAGTTTCAATCATGCCTTGCTCTTCAAGTGTTTTTAGAACACGACCAACCATTTCACGGGAACAACCCACGATACGACCAATCTCTTGACGAGTAATACGAATCTGACGACCATTCGGCAAAATCATTGCCTCTGGTTGTGAAGATAAATCAATTAAGCAACGTGCAATTCGACCTGATACGTCAATAAACGCAAGGTCAGTTACTTTACGCGTCGTATTTTTAAGACGGCGTACAAGCTGTGCAAATACCGCATAACTTAAGTCTGGGTATTGTTTACTTAATTCATGAAAGTTTTCATAGGTAATCTCAGCAATTTCACATACATCTCGCGTACGCACTTCTGCAGTACGCTGTGCATTTGCTTCGAATAGACCCATTTCCCCAAAAAAGTCACCCGCATTTAAGTACGCAACCACAATTTCACGCTCATCATCTTCGCGTAAAATGATAGATACTGAACCCTTAAGAATTAAATACAAAGATTTAGATTCTGAGCCCGCATCAATGATTGTTGTACGTTTTGGGTAACGATTAATATATGCACGTTTTAATAATGCCTTCACCGACTCAGGTAACTGCCCCGGAGATAGCGCATCTGTGCTAAGTTGTGAAAAGTTTGAAGTCATGCTAACAGTTTCCGAATATGGATAATTTATAGATCGCACAAGACCTAAAGTGAACTTGTCACACGTAAGAGTTGAAATTCCTTATCAACTCAATTTATGTTAGTGTACAGGTACTGCGTAAATTTATAGCTTTTTTTAGGGACTTGCAATGCAAACTAGTGTTCATTGGCTAGAGAATGTTGCTTTTGAAGCAAAAACTCAAAGTGGTCACACTGTTATGATGGATGGATCACAAGAATATGGCGGTGAAAACCGTGGTCCGCGCCCAATGGAACTGATTTTAACAGGACTTGGTGGTTGTGCATCTTTCGATATTGTGACGATTTTAAAGAAAGCACGCCAAGACATTACTGATGTTCGTTGTGAATTAAATGCAGAACGTGCCGACACTATTCCTGCTGTATTCACTAAAATTCATTTGCACTTTGTAGTCACTGGTCATGGCGTGAAGGAAAAGCAAGTTGCAAAAGCGGTTGAACTTTCTGCTGAAAAATACTGTTCTGCTAGTAAAATGCTGATGGATGGTGGTGTAGAAATTACCCATGACTTCGAAATTTTAGAAACTGAAGATGCATAATTTATTTGTTCAATTAAGAGCCGCATAGAATGCGGCTTTTTTGTTTCAAATAATCCGCTATAGCATACATTGTATGAAGCACTACTATATAGTCATAAATGCAGAAATATGAGCCAAAGAAGTAGCGAATATACCAAGGAAAACGAATAGCCAATCGAACAATGACCATATGGACTGGTATTTATATAAAATGAGGCATTTAGTTGAAAATATGTTTTGTAGATTAAAGCAATTTAGAGGAATAGCTACTCGATATGACAAGCTCAAAAGGAATTATCAAAGTTCTGTTGCTTTAGCCTGTATATTTTTATGGCTACCTTTATAGGGTTAATTATGAACAGTAAATGTCAACAGACCCTAATAATTTCAGATAAAAAAAAGCAGAATCATTTTGATTCTGCTTTTTGAATTTGGTAGGTATAAGCAGACTCGAACTGCTGACCTCTACGATGTCAACGTAGCGCTCTAACCAACTGAGCTATACACCTGAAGTTCAAGCATCATATTCATTTTTATTTTTTATGACAAGCCCTTTTCTGACTTTTTTAAACTTTGCGTACAAGTTTTAAGCAAAGCCTTAAAATATTGAATATCATGAGAACTTAGCGCGGTACCTACATAAATTTCCTGCTCAAATAACGTAATAACTTGTTCAAATGCCGCCCTTTCCTGTTCAGGTACATTTTCAGCCAAACGTTGTAACCAATGCCTAAAACTTTCTGAAGCCACTTTTTGCTGGCTCAAGGGTAAATTCTTAGCAAACTTGGCAATTTCTCTTTCAAGAGAGCTTAGGCTTTTTCTTTTTTTCCACAAAATCCATATAAAATATAATGCAACAACTCCACCAATACTCAATATAAGAATTAAACCACCTGCATAAGCAGAATTTACCCCGAGCTTTTTAAACCATTGTTGCTGTGATTCCGCATTATAACCCACCACCTTGCTCTGCCATTGGTAACTCGCATAATCACTCCATACACGGACTTTTTTCAACATCGAAAATTGTTGATAGGCCCAAGTCGACTGCTGTCTCCCAAAAATTGTCCGATCTTGTTCCATATAATCCTGCATCCCACCATCGATACGCTGCGGTGCGATCATGGACGTCGGATCAATACGACGCCAATGTTGATTGACATAAACCTCTGTCCACGCATGTGCATCAAGTTGACGAACTTCCCAACTTTTTCCATCTGGTGCTAATTGACCACCTTGATATCCCACAACAATACGCGATGGAACACCCACATAGCGCATCAACATTGCAAAGCTCGAAGCAAAATGTTCGCAAAAGCCCTGTCTTGATCCAAATAAAAAATCATCTATCCGATTTTGCCCCAATACACCTGTGCTTAAGGTATATGCAAAACGATTTTGTCTATACCATTGCAAAACTTCGGCAATATAACGCTCAGGATTTTGATGACTTCGCTGCCATAAAGTTTGGGCCAATTGTTGTGATTGAACATCCAAGTGTTCAACATAGCGAGTGTTTATTTTTTCAAGTAAAGATACATTTTTTATTTGTGGCGGCTCTGCACTTCCTAACCATTTTAGTTGAATCGGCTGTGTACGTGCTGTTAATCGGTAGGGTGTAATTCGACCATCTTGACCTAAAGCAAAACGTGCTTCATTGGGAACGGATTGCTCCAACGACATAATCCACATCACAGTTGGGTCGGCAGCCAAATATTGATAATTCAATGTCCGCTTGGGTTTTAAATCGTCTGGATTCAGCTGTATAACGTTCTGGTTAAAAAAATGACTGGTCCATTTAGAACCATCATATTCATCTAAAGCCATCGCCCGCCAATATAGCTCTGTACGTGGTGGCAAGGCTTGAATATCTCCGATTATACGAAATGCCAAGCTACTCGACTGTGATAACTCAGCAATATCGCCCGGAGACATGCTGTCACTGATTCCTGTTGTGGCTTTATTTTCAGGAATAGGAATGTGCCATAGCGGTGGTAGGCGTGGAAAAAAGAGAAACAGTAATATAAAAAATGGAACAGCTAATGCAATAAATTTTCCCACATGCCCAATATCTTGTTTAATCGCTTGTATTTCACCGCCTGAGTTTTGGCTAAAACCAACGGTCTGTAAACGGTACAACCCAATAAAACAGCTCAACAACGCCAATAAAATAACCAGTGCCATGGCAAAAGACTGGCTAAACAAAAAACTACTGGCAATCACAAACATCGCAAAGTTAAATAAAATAATTACATCACGACGTGTTTTTGTTTCTAAAGATTTAGCAAATAAAAATGTACTAAGTACTGTAACCCCTGCATCAACACCAATAAAGGTTTTATGACTTATGTAAATGCTGAATAAAGCTATCAATGTCAGCACATAGGTTAAAATTTTAGAAAATGGTTTTTTACTGGCGCGGGTATTGTGTAATAAAATAAGCCAAATGACTAAAAATACTAATGATGTCACCACTGGTATATAAAGCATTTGCGCAATGAGCACCAAAGCTAAAGTGAGTAGTATGGAGCGGCGTATGGTATTTTCAATCATAAATCAAGCCTGCGCCAATAACCGTTTAGCTTCGGAAAAATGCAGTGCTCCAGTGCCTGATGCTAACTCAGCATTAGGTAAATACAGTGCATAGTGATCGTGATTTTGCTCAGCCTGCTCGACCAAACCCATCATAAGGCTAAGTTTTTCTTCATGACTTTGAGCTGGCATATAGTGATAATGAATCTCCAATTTCTTTAGATCTTCATATTGTTCAAAGACTTTCACATATAAGCCTTGTCCTCGTGCTGCTTGTTTCCAAGACACCGCATGAAGTGAATCCCCCGTCTGAAAACTCCGTAATTCGCGAAATTCATCAAGATCAGGTTCAAAGTTTTGCTGTTGTTGCTTATTTTCAACGGAATGCCAACTGGCTTGAGGTGCAACCCACGCTGGTTGCTGTACGTACAAATACGTCCAGGCCCGCACTAAACCAAAGGGATAGACACTATAAAGTTGTATGGGTGGAATCTGAAAAACACCGCGTTGGCTGGTTATAAAATTTAATTGAAAGCAATGCTGTTGCGTATTGAACAATAATTTATGTAGCTGATTTTCAGTTTTAATCCACAAATATCTAGCCTGTTCAGCATCTTGTTTAAAGTAAATATCGACCGAAAGTAATTCACCTACTTGCGGGGTATCAACAACATTTATTTGAATCTGCAACGCATGAAGCTGTTTAAAAGTAATATAGAAACTAATACACAATACGGCGCTAATTAAAAAGCAAAATCCTAAAATCAAGTTATTGGCATAATTCACACCTGCAATAAAGGTGATGAAAATTAACACCAAATACAAGTAGCCTTGCTGATAGATAAAGATCAAGACGTCTTTTTGAGTCAGCTGCTTGTGCTGATCGATTTTAAATCGACGTTCAATCCATTGCTGCCACATCGAAGCCAAGGTTCAACTCCTTTATTGAATTGAAACTTGTTCTAAAAGCTTAAAGGCTTCAAGATCTGACAACCCAATTCGATGAGATACCACAGCTGTAAACACCGCTTGCACATCGTCAGGATTCACATAATTTCGCTGCTCAATCAGCGCATAGGCTTGCGCAGCTTTCTTTAAGGCTAAAACACCACGAGTAGAAAGACCATGTCTCCCTTTACGTGTTTCAGTAGCAAGATCCAAAATGTAATCCATTAAACGATCACTCAGATGTATCTGCTCGACAAAGCCTTGTAGTTGTAAAATTTCTGCTTCATTAAAGATATGTGCTAATGCTGCAATCAGATCATGGCGTGAAGTTTGTTGGAGCAATAATTTCTCTGCCTGACGTGATGGATAACCTAAAGACAAACGCATTAAAAACCGGTCCAACTGGGACTCAGGTAAGGCATAAGTACCACTTTGAAATAAAGGGTTTTGTGTCGCAATCACCCAAAATGGTTGAGGCAAAGCATATCGCACACCATCAACCGTCACATACCCCTCTTCCATCGCTTCCAATAAAGCACTTTGGGTCTTTGGACTACAACGGTTGATTTCATCTGCCAATAAAATTTGGGTAAAAATCGGCCCAGATTTAAACTCAAAATGATGTTCTTTTTGATTAAACATATTTACCCCAATCACATCGCTGGCCAGCATGTCATTGGTAAATTGAATCCGTTGAAACTTTAATCCCGCCAAATGTGACAAGGCGCTAGATAATGTCGTTTTTCCTAAACCAGGTAAGTCTTCAAATAGCACATGCCCGCCTGCCAATAGACAAGCTAAAGCCAATTTGGTTTGCTGATTTTTATCCAAAATAATTTGGTTAATTTGTTCGAGGAATATATTTATTTTCGGGTAAAAAGGCGCAAGGCTCTGCTCACTTAAAAGCGTTGATGTATTATTTTGTTGGCTTTTCTCTGATCCCCAAAACACCTTTTATTCCCCAATAAAAAAGTTAAATGAATGACTAACATACAGGGTTTTATTTAAAAATACAGTGTTTATCTCCAAGCCATACCCAGTTCATTACTTTTAATACATACGCTTGATATTTATTGAGTATACAAAAGGGTTGTTTTCGCTTCGACTGATCACAAATCAGCAATAAAAAAAGCGTCCCGAAGAACGCTTTTTTCTTAGATTTTTGGCTCGAGTCACTGCATTAGCAAGGACACTTCTTCATGTCACCACCAGCTGATGGATAACGTGCATCTACACAGTGACGATAAAATGTTTTTGCATCCATCGCTTCCAAATCAGGATGATGTTTTGCCATATGTTCCAAATAATTTTGGTAATCTGGCACACCCACCATCAGGCGGAAGCTTTGCTGTAAACGTTGCCATAACGTCGCAATACGTGACCAATTTTTCGGGTTCAGAATTAAATCCTTCTGCGACATAATGGTCATTTTAATGATTTTATAAATCACCGTTTTTCCACTTTTTGCAAACTTCAGGTTCATTCATATTCCCCTATTAATGTGCTGAATTTGACGGATTAATTTCAGCTGGGTCACGGTAAATCGCTTCTGCTTCATTCACCGATGGATTTGGATTTGCCAAGGCACGACGCACCACACCAATCGCTGCAAATAACATCACAAATGCCACGATCATAAAGAATGCACAAAGACCGGCATTGATTTGATTCGACAATGCAACCGTATGCATTTCAGCCATGGTTTTCGCAGGTGCCAACAATTCATTTTTCGCAATTGCTGCATTAAAACGATCTGCCTGAGCCAAAAAACCAATCTTTGGATTTTCGTGGAAAATCTTCTGCCAACCAGCGGTCATTGAAGTAATAAACAAGAATAATGTTGGGATAATTGTCACCCAAACATACTTTTGTTTTTTCATCTTGAATAAAATCACTGTACCCAAGATCAATGCCATTGCAGCAAGAATTTGGTTACCAATACCAAATAGCGGCCATAAACTATTAATACCGCCGAGTGGATCAACCACGCCTTGGTAAACGAAGAAGCCCCAACCTGCGACAGCCACCGCCGTACCCAACAGGTTTCCGAAGAAATTATGTGAGTTTTTTACCGCAGGAATCACGATACCCACAGTATCTTGCACCATGAAACGACATGCACGTGTACCCGCATCAACTGCCGTTAAAATGAAGAGTGCTTCGAATAAAATCGCAAAGTGATACCAGAACGCCATCATTGAACGGTTATTAAAAATTTCCGTAATGATATGCGCCATACCAATCGCAAATGTTGGTGCACCCCCTGTACGAGACAGAATCGAGTTTTCACCCACTTCTTGTGCAAGTAAGGTCAATGCTTCAGGTGTTACCACGAAGCCTAATGTACGAACTGCTTCTGCAGCGGACTCAACCGTTGTACCAATTACCGCTGCTGGTGCATTAATCGCAAAATACACACCAGGCTCAAGAATCGTTGCACAGACCAAAGCCATAATCGCAACAAAAGACTCCATCAACATGCCGCCATAACCGATCATGCGAATATCTTTTTCATTATTCACAAGCTTCGGTGTCGTTCCTGAAGAAACGAGCGCATGGAAACCTGAAATTGCACCACAGGCAATGGTAATAAACAAGAATGGGAACATTGAGCCTGCAAATACAGGACCTGTACCATCAATAAAATGCGTCACCGCTGGCATTTTCATTTCAGGTAAGGCAAACATAATCCCGATTGCTAAACCTGCAATAACACCAATTTTCAAGAAGGTTGATAGGTAATCACGTGGTGCAAGCAGTAACCAAACAGGTAATACTGATGCCACGAAACCATAACCAATCAACCACCAAGTTAGTTCAGTACCTGAAAGTGTAAAGAATGGCCCCCAGTACGGATGCTGTGCAATGTCGCCACCATAGATAATCCCAGCCATCATCAGTACAAAACCAATGATCGACACTTCTGCAATTTTACCCGGACGGATAAATCGCATATATATACCCATGAAAATCGCAATCGGTACAGTGGCAGCGATACTGAAGACACCCCACGGACTATTGGTCAACGCTTTTACAACCACCAAAGCAAGTACCGCAAGAATGATGATCATCACACCAAGTGCGCCAAGCATCACGATGATTCCGGCAAAAGAACCCAGTTCTTGTTTTGCCATTTCACCGAGTGAACGACCATCACGACGTGTCGAGATGAATAAGACTAAAAAGTCTTGAACCGCACCCGCAAGAACGACACCCACTAAGAGCCAAATTGTTCCAGGCAAATAACCCATTTGCGCAGCAAGAATCGGACCGACTAAAGGACCTGCGCCTGCAATCGCGGCAAAGTGGTGACCAAATAGAACACTTTTATTGGTCGGCACATAATCCAAACCGTCAGCTAAGCGATGAGCAGGCGTTAAACGTCGCTCATTCAGTTCAAAGACTTTATTGGCAATAAATAAACTATAAAAACGATATGCAATGCTATACACACAGATTGCTGCAAGGATCAGCCAAACTGCATTGACATGCTCGCCTCGACTGAGTGCTAGTATGCCGAATGAAACGGCACCTAGAATGGCTACAAACAGCCAGATAATCTTTGAAGCCATTCCTGACTTCGGTTGAATGGTTTCCATCTCAATCCCTCATAAATGTTGAAATAAATCAGCTTGATTTTTCTTGTTCGAGGTACTGCTGTTTCTTCCCTTGAAACTCTACTCCTGTTATGGGCTTTTTCATCTAATACTTTGGCATAAAAATTTAAACCAATAGGTATAAAAAAAGGGATGAATCACTTCATCCCTTTCGATAATAGTCTATTTTTAAACCATTATGCACGTTCTAAATAGTCACCAGTACGAGTGTCTACACGAACGCTTTCTTCTTGCTGTACGAATAATGGAACACGTACAACTGCACCAGTTTCAAGCTTAGCCGGTTTACCGCCACCGCCTGAAGTATCACCACGTACACCTGGATCAGTTTCAACGATTTTTAATACAACGAAGTTTGGCGCGCTCACAGTTAAAGGAACACCATTCCATAACATGATTGTGCAAAGTTCATTTGAGTCATCTTTCAACCATTTAGCCGCGTCGCCCATAGCAACTTTATCAGCAGCGATTTGTTCGAAAGATTCTGGATCCATGAAGTTCCACATTTCACCGTCGTTATACAAGTAGTTCATTTCAACTTCTTGGATGTCAGCAGCTTCTAGTGAATCACCAGATTTGAAAGTTTTTTCTAAAACTTTACCAGTTTTAAGGTTACGTAATTTTACGCGGTTAAAAGCTTGGCCTTTACCTGGTTTTACGTATTCGTTTTCCATGATTGAACATGGGTTACCGTCAAGCATGACCTTAAGGCCTGACTTGAAATCATTCGTAGAATAATAGGCCATGACTGGCTCACTCCAAACTTACTAACTTTAATCTATAGATGCTATGGGCTGTAACATGTCATTTAGCAAGTACTGACTGTAACATTGGCTGCCACATGCACATTAATGTGATATTGCGTATTCTAAATGACCAATGCACCATGTCGCAACGAAAAAATCCCCATTAAAGGGGTCAAGCTGCTTAACTTACACTCAGACATTAAAGAACTTTGTTTATACAATGCCCACAAACAGGTAAAATTGCTGTTTACTGAAACTTAATAAATGTTTCGTAGGCTTCATCCGTTGTGAGCTTTATCGGAATTATTTCAGCTTACACTTCAAAGTTCGACGCATTAATTTCAGCAATATTCCCCCACTCACCTTTCTGCATTTTTTAAACAATCGGCATGATAAACTATTTATTTCAAGAGCAAAACTGGCAAACTCAATTGAGTGATTTGATTACAAATCCTCAAGAATTACTCGATGTATTAGAACTTTCGCATGATCAGTTATTATCGGGTGCTCAGTTCGCAGCAGATGAGTTTCGCCTACGCGTGCCGCGCGCTTTTGTCGAAAAAATGCAAAAAGGTAATCCGCTCGATCCGCTTTTACTCCAAGTCCTACCGCATCATTTGGAACTTGAAGAGCACGCCGGTTTTGTTACCGACCCATTAGGTGAAGAGCAGGCTAACCAACAGCCAGGGGTATTACATAAGTACAAGTCTCGTTTTTTACTGACTTTAACCGGTGCCTGCGCGGTCCATTGCCGTTATTGTTTCCGCCGTCATTTTCCATACCAAGAAAACCTGCCTAAAAATGACGATTGGCCAAACATTAAACAATATATTGAACAACAACCCGATATTAATGAAGTGATTTTAAGTGGTGGAGACCCGCTCACACTATCAAATCGTAAACTTCAAGTGTGGATTGAACGTTTATCGACTTTACCACAAATTAAATTTTTGAGAATTCATTCACGAGTTCCTATCGTAATCCCCAACCGTGTCGATGAAGAGCTGGTTTCTATTTTAAAAAACAGTAGGCTACGCATTATTCTAGTGGTACACTCAAATCATCCATCAGAGCTAGATGACTTCACGTGCAGCCAGCTTCAACAGCTTGTCAAACAAGGAATCACCGTGCTGAACCAAGCAGTCTTATTAAAAGGGGTTAATGATTCTGCAGAAGCATTGGTCGATTTGAGTTACCGCTTATTCGACGCAGGTGTAATGCCATATTATTTGCATGTTCTGGATAAAGTAAAAGGTGCTCATCATTTTGATACACCAGCTCAGGATATTGATTTAATTTATAAAAAAGTTTTAGAGAACCTACCTGGTTATTTGGTTCCTAAACTTGTACGGGAAATAGCGGGCGAAAAAAACAAGACACCGCTTTTTGGGGCTTCAACTTTTTGAGTTAAATAATAAAGATGACCACGCATACTTCAGATACGTTTTACAATCCGACTGAATTAAAGCTGGATAAATTAAGCTTTTGTCCGACCAATGCTAAAGGTCTGCAAGAGTGGTTAAACGGTATTTCAATTTTACAATTGGGTACCTCATCTAAAGCTTTATTCAATGCCTTACTTGAAATCTCCGAGCTGAAATGCCAAGAGATGTTACGTTTTGATTTGGTTCAAATTTTACATCCAACTATGGAAAGTGTGCTCACAAGCTTAGAAAAACACTTTACCAATCAGAGCCTCATTACCACGGATCGTAATGACCAAATCATTGAATTGGCCATGTTATTACGTAGCCACTTTGCCAAAATCTATATTGATATTGCCAAACGATGTAATCAGCAGCTTAATCAACAAAAGTTTTCGATTTTTTCATTTGGCCATAAAAAAAGCTTACAAACCGCTCGAATTGCATCAATCTACTATGCGTTGCAACAACTGACACTGTTGTTGTATCAACAACATATGTTGTATGCCACCCCGACTACGGGGCAATGGATTGCAGCACATCAACTGATTGAATGCGCCATCGAACACAATTTCTACCAAAGTAATGTCAATCAGTTACTGGGTACTCAACATCAAATTGCAAATATTGCTCAAGCTTATGCACAATTAATCTTATTAGATATTTTCAATAATCATCAGATTCGCCCT
The DNA here is from genome assembly GCF_013418745.1 of Acinetobacter sp. YH12126. Taxonomy (NCBI): domain Bacteria; kingdom Pseudomonadati; phylum Pseudomonadota; class Gammaproteobacteria; order Moraxellales; family Moraxellaceae; genus Acinetobacter; species Acinetobacter sp. YH12126. The sequence goes on from NZ_VPBM01000005.1 coordinate 38,094, forward strand.
GCTGAAATCCAAGGCTTGTATTTATGTAGCTTTGACTGGGCAAAATTGGTTCAAATCCTACCGAAAGAAACCACGCTTTCACGCTATGTTGTAGACACGAAAAAAGATCACCCACCGATTTATAACTCAAAACAAGATCGGTCTTATCAAGCCAATGTATACATTTCAACGCAAAACTTGCTCGATCATTTGACCGAAACGCAAACTAGAAATGCCAATTATTTATCTAAAAATGAAAAGTTATTTTTAACTCCAGCGCTATATTTCCATATTCATAATATTTTGACCAACAACACTGAACGTCGTCATGAACGTTATGAATATTCTGCGCAAATTAATATTTGCTTTAGCTTAATGGTGGCGCATTTCTATCTCTCTAAAGGTAAAAACTTCCACGAAACTTTAGATTTGGAAGGCAATTATCAATTCCACAATGAAGCCTCTTTTGTCAATTCGCATGATTCAAATATGCCAACAGGCATGACTAATGCGAAAGCGCTAGATCGTGAAGCAAAACAGATTCATACCGCTGACGTATTAGATATTAGTGTGAATGGTTATCGCATTAAATGGACTGGCCCTACCCCTGCTAATTTAAAAACCGGCGAATTTATTTTGATCCAAGAAAATGCCCAAAGCCAATGGCGTGGCGGTGTTGTTCGTTGGATCAAACAATCGACTGAAAAAAGTTTGGAATTGGGTCTCGAAGTACTGGCTCAAGATTTGTATCCATGTTCAGCCCATATTCGTACCGACCGCAATACAACAAATCATCAACCTGCTTTATTGGTACAGACCACACAACTTGATCAAGTGTCTACGACCTTAATTTTACCTGGGGCAAATCTCTTCCGAGAGAAACAAACGATCCACCTTCGCTTAGGCAAAGAAGACATCAAAGTCTATCTCACCAAAGCGCAGTTGGTGACGCAAAGCTTTATTCGCTTTGAATATGAATTATTGAATGAAGAGCAAGAAAATGTCGTTAAAGACTATATTGCGAAACAGAGCAATGAGATCAAAAATAACGACTTATGGGAAGCATTAAAGTGAGAAATCCATTACTATCCAAAAAACTAAAACGTACGGAAACTCGATTACTCATTATTGATGATAATCAAATACGTTTTAACCAGATACGTGATTTATTGACAGACAGCGAACATCAAGTTCATGCCATATTACTTGATGATTTACAAAATTTCGAAAAACAGCTGAATCTCAATTGGGACTTGATCATTTTTGGACGTGCTTATGATTTAAAATATGAACAAGCTTTAAGTTTAGTTCAACTATCGAGCCAACCGAATTTACCGATTATTTTACTTAAACCCGAAGACTATCAAGCAGAACAATATGCAAGTTTAGTCAAAAAAGGGATTTATGACATTGTCGATATTGCTGAACCTGAGAGTTTCTATTTTGGTTTAATCCGTGCTTTATCCTTTAGTCGCCTACAACAATCGCAGCAACATTTAATGGAAGAGCTCGAAACAGCTCAAATCCAAACCCAGTCTTTAGTTGAAGATAGTCGTAAAGCGGTTGCCGTGATTCAAGAAGGCATTCACATTCAAGCCAATGCTGAATATCTCACTTTGTTTGGTCTAAAAAATGAAGATGATGTAATTGGTCTGCCTTTACTCGATCTATTACAACCTACTGACCTCAACGACTTTAAGCAACGCTTTAAAAAAATTAGCCAAGGACAGCTCGATTTAGGACGTTTTGATCTTGTTTCACAAAATATCGCAGTGGCTGGGCAAAACCCACTAAAACTCGAATTTATTGCCGCGGCTGAAGAAGATGCTTTACAGCTCGCAATTGAAATTGGCAGTCAAAGCAGCAATGCTCAAGTTGAAGCTAGCCCACAAAAACCAAAAGCATTTCAACAACTCAACCGTACCATTGCTCAGCAACCTGCTAATGTAAATGCATTAGTTCTATTTACATTGGCTTCTTGTTCTGATGCGATTTTTCAAAAAGATTGGAATACTTATAAGAGCTATTTCACCAATATTAAAGACTTCTTGAAAGATCAGACTCATGCTCCATTATTTAGTTTAGATAATGGTGCAATCGTTGCCTTATTCCAAGCGGATAATCAGCTCAAACTTGAGTCTAAGTTGATTGGTCTTAACACCCTGAGCAAACCTCAATTACTCAGTGTAAACAATGAAACTTATCCATTAAATTTACGCATAGGATACAGTGTTTTAGACAGCGATATTCGTGATGAAGCACATTTTGATACCTTTATTGCGAAAGCCTTTAATACTGCGCTACCAACCAACCAACAAGCACCTGAAATCGATTTAACGATTCCATTAGAAATTGACATACCAAGTTTGGATTTCGGTACACCAGAAGCACAAATTGCGCCGATTGTCGTTAGTGATGAAGCTCCTGTTATCAAGGCCCTTCGCAACTGCTTAGAACGCGGTGAAATTCATCTTAAATATCAGCAACTGTATGATAAAGAAGATTCACATCTTTATACTTATGAAGTAACCAGCGGCTTTATTTTTGAAAATAAATGGAAAGATATCGCCCAACTACGTGAATTGGCTGAAGACTCAGAGCTATCCATTAAATTGGATCGTTGGATCTTGGTTGAATCGTGTAAACAGCTACACAACTTTATTACTCAGTTCCCTGAAGCTAAATTAATCGTTAACCTGAACAAGGAAGTGCTATATAACGACCGCACCTTCCCTGAGTTTATTTCAAAACTCATTACGATTATTCGTAGTAAATTGAAGAATCCACTGATTTTACAATTTGCAGAAGAAGACATTCAGCTCAATATTGATGCCGCTCAAAAAGCATTTGTTGAACTTCGTAAAAATGGTGCCGAACTGGCTTTACGTAATTTTGGTCATTCGATGTTTAGTGAATCATTATTACGTCAAATGGATGTTCACTGCTTAACACTAGATTCAAGCTTGACCCAAATGCTTGCAAACGACAAGTCATGCCAAGAGCTGCAAGAAAAAATTACCACTTATCATGAAATCAAAACTGTTGAAATCATGCTACGTGAATTAAATGACATGACACTGTTTGCCAATGCTTGGAATGTAGAAGCTCGTTTTATTCAAGGTGATTATTTCCAGAAGAAACTCGACCATCTCATCGATGTTCAGGACCAATAAGGTTCTGAACATTGCCGATTTAAGGTTTATCTTTTTATCGGCACAAAAAAAACGGGCATAAAGCCCGTTTTTTCGTTTTGGATATTAACGTTTGATAGAACGTGACATACCAGCAAAACGTTGTTTGAATTTGTCGATACGACCGCCAGTGTCAACGCTTTTCTGTTTACCAGTGTAGAATGGGTGACAAGCAGAACATACGTCTAGGTAAATAGTTTCTTTACCAAGAGCTGAACGAGTTTCAATTACGTTACCACATGAACATGTAGCAACTAAAGTTTCATATTTTGGGTGAATATCGGCGCGCATCGTCGATTACTCCTAAGATTTAAGAAGGTTTAGCTGTCATCGCAATTGATCACTCTTGCATCACTACAAGGAAGGCTTAAAAAAGCAGACCAACACCATAACAGACCATTCTTTTGGCCCACCGAGACGGATACCGCCAGAGCTAAGCACAACAAGTTGGGGCAAATTATAGCTGATTTTTTAATGTTAATAAATAGATATTCAAGGCTGAATCGCTCTACTCTTTATGTTGAGCTTGCTCTAAATATTTCTGATATTGTAATTCGACTGTCCGCTGAAATTGCGCTTGATCAAAATGCTTTAATTTTTCAATAAATGCAGGACAAAACGTCGCTGCATTTACTGGCTGTAATGATTTGCTCATACCCTCTAACATGCCTTGAAGCTGCTGTTTAAATTGTGCATCGACTGGCTGATCAACATCTTTTGCTTTTAATGGCTCTACACCATTAAAACGGACAGCCTGAACCGCAGCAATTAATTTTAGCTTTGCAGCTTGAAAAGCCTGATCTAATTCCGTATTCATCTGTGGTTGTCGATCACGACAAAAATCCAACATGGGCTGCAGGCTGATGAGCGGCATTTTTTCAATGACATCACGGTTACTATTTACGGATAAATCCTCTTGGGCATGAACGACTGTGTTCAGACCCAAGAATAAAATAAAGACACCTTGTTTAATTTTCATGATTTTTTTTCATCTATATAAGGTATTTTAAAAGGACGTATTCATCTCGTCCTTATTCTTGCCCACGGCTTTGTTTTGCCCAAAGGTTGGCAATCACACCACAGACCATCAACTGAATTTGGTGAAAGATCATAATTGGTAAAACTATCATTCCCATCGGCTGACCAATAAAGAGAATTTGTGCCATGGGCACACCACTCGCCAAGGTTTTTTTAGAGCCACAAAAGAAAATCGTCTTTTGATCAGCTCGACTAAAGCCCAACCAACGCGGTACGTATAGCGCCAATAACATAATGATCGTTAACAAGACAGAGCACGCCACAATCAACAGGAATAAGGTTATACCACTTACTTGATGCCATAGCCCTGCCACCACTGCACTACTGAATGCACCATAGACCACCATCAAAATTGAGCCCTGATCAAATACCTTCACAATTTTTGGCATTTTCTTCATATAAGGAAACACCCAAGGACGGAGGAGCTGCCCTAAAATGAAGGGAATCAGTAATAACAGCGTAATTTGAATAATAGATGCAGTCGGATCGTAGTTATGTTGTGACTGACCGAGAATAAAATAGGCCACCATCACTGGGGTAATAAACATCCCAATAATATTTGAAAATGATGCACTACAGACTGCGCCAGCAACATTACCCTGTGCTACCGAAGTAAATGCAATAGAAGACTGTACTGTCGAGGGTAAAAAGCACATAAACAAAAAGCCCCAATACAACTCTTGCCCTAACATCGGCACGAGAATTGGTTTCGCCATTAAACCCAATAATGGAAATAATGCAAAGGTAAAACCAAAAACTAAAGCATGTAACTTCCAGTGCATTATGCCTTCAACCACAGCCTCACGAGATAACTTTGCACCATGGAGAAAAAATAAAATGGCAATTGCAGCCGTGGTAATATAGCCAAAGATTTCTGCAGCTTGACCACTAACAGGCAAAAAAGTCGCAAGTATGACCATTACAAAAAGTAGAATGGTAAAACGATCCAAAGCCAACATTTTCAGCATAACAACATCCTGTACAAATTTCCCTTTAAAGCTGATCGGCACAAAAATGCCCAATAAGCTAAATTTACCATTGAGTAAATTTCATCTTACTGGGCCATATAAATAAAGCCAGCTTTTCTCCGATATATTCATTATTTTAAACGTTGATAGTGAGCTCAACGCAAAAAAATTTATAAATAAGAATATTCAGAATTACAGATGACTTTATATTAATGATTGCACATTAATTATTTCGTGCATTTGAGTCTTGTTGGATCAACTCAATTTTATAGCCATCGGGATCTTCAACAAAGGCAATGACGGTCACACCACCTTTCATTGGTCCTGCTTCACGTACAACGTTTCCGCCACGTACTTTAATTTCTTCACAAGCCTTGTAGGCGTCATCTACAGCAATAGCGATATGGCCATACGCATTACCCAATTCATAACCATCTGTATCCCAGTTATGCGTTAACTCAAGTACAGTATGATTTTCTTCATCACCATAGCCCACAAATGCCAAAGTAAAACGACCTTCTTCATAATCACGCTTACGAAGCAAAGTCATACCGAGTACTTCAGTATAGAACGCCAATGAACGCTCTAAATTGCCTACACGTAACATGGTATGCAGCATGCGCATAATCGAGTTTCCTAAATCTATCATTATGTTTGAGTACTATAGGGATTTAACATGCAAAGTTCAATTTAAGTCTAGAACGCATATACCCGCTTATTTCAAATATGCTAGTCCAAAACCGCAGATATGCTTAGGCTATTTACAAGCTTAGAATAAAAAAGCCCGTTCAGATTGAATGGGCTTTTTTAATTCAAATTGAATTATAAACTAGATTTCTGTTCATGCTCTTTTAATAATTTAGCCACCCAAACTACTAAAATTAAAATCGGAATACCAATTAAAGTCGTCATCAAGAAAAAGTTCGGATAACCGATATTGGTCACAATCGTACCAGAATAACCGCCTAAAATTTTAGGGGTTAAGGTCATTAATGAACTGAAGATAGCATATTGAACAGCTGTGAAAGAAACACTGGTTAAACTCGATAAAAATGCGATAAACGCCGCGCCTGCAAGTCCTGACGCCAAATTATCAACAATAATCGCGAAATATAACCACAGCGAACTATAAGGCTTAATGACCTTTCCTTTGATGTCCACATTCTGTTCAGCACTTGCCAAATTAATCGGTTGAATATCAACACCAAGTACACCCACCATATTGGCTGATGTATTCACTTGATAGGTTAAATCGACACTCTTTTTCACTACATCATTTTCTAGCAGTTGAGCCGTTAATGTTTTTTGCTTTGCTGTTTCGAGCGCTTGCCCTGGAATTGCAGCACTAAAAACACCAGTTTTATCAAGCTTTGCGTCGAATGGTTTAGCATCCAGAATAATTTGAATTTTTTGATTTTCTTTTAACGCGCCAGCCAAGTATTGTCCACGGACCACGATACTATTTGCAGTCTCTTGAGCTGAAATCGTGTTATCTGAAGTCACTGGCAGCAACATCATTGCTGCGTTTGAAAAAGCATTATTCAGATACGGCAAACTCACCTGTACTGGATGTTGATTCTTAGACTGATAATCCGCACTGACTTTAATATTTTGATCTGCAGCCAAGACTGCTTTTGGAATTTGAACTGCCCAAGCTCCCGTGTCATCCGGCGTCGCTGTATATTGCTGCCCTGCTACATTTACAGTGACATCGCTCAATGGCTGACCTGATTTGACCAGGCCGATAAAAATCAAGTTTGTTGAACTTGCTAATATCGCACCGACAAACATTAATTTCATAATGTTCATGCGCTGCGCTAGCAAACCACCAAGGAAGCCACCAACCAAGCTGAAAATCACACCATAGACTTTTACAGCTTCAGCAATCTGCTCTTTGGTGAAGTTTAAATCTTGATAAAACACATTAGAAATGACGCCGGCGATAATATCGGAAATACGGTAAAAACCAATAAGTAACAACAGTACTAAAGCCAGTTTTAGACCATAGCGCTTAAAGAAATCTGCAACTGGATTAACCCAAGTTTCAAATGCCATCTGCTTATTTACAGCACCTGATTTCACTAAAACTGAACCGATACTAAAAGCAACCACAGCTGAACCAATAAAGCGCACAGCCTCTAAACAGAACAAGGTAAATGAATCTGAAATTTGCCACTGCTCTTTCAAACTTTCAACCGCTACACCTGAATAGATATAACTCAAGACAAAGGCAACCACCGCAGCAAAGAATACAGCGACTAAGCGATAATAGTCGGTCCGTTTATAATGCTTTTGTACACGGTCAACCTGCGGCTCACGTATCGATAAAGTTGTAATAATACCAATAACCATCACAGCAGCCATTGCAAGATAAGTATATTTCCAAGCTTCATAAATATAGTTACCTTTGGCTGTGCCTAAATATGCCGCCAAAAATAACGCCCCTGCACCTGCCACGATCATGCCGATACGATAACCTGCATTATAAGTCGAAGCTAAAACGGTCTGCATTTCAGTTTCTGCCAACTCAATACGATAAGCATCAATCACAATGTCTTGCGTTGCGGCAGAAAAACCAAGTAATACGGCTCCAGCAGCCATTTGGTAAATATAGCTTTGCCCTAAAGCTGGGTCTGAAAATGCCATGATACAAATTGCACAGATAATGAGAACTTGAGCGATCAACAACCATGCACGGCGCCGTCCGAGTTGTTTAGTTAAAAATGGCACAGGCAACTCATCTATTAAGGGTGCCCAAACAAACTTAAACGAATAGCCAAGCGCTGCCCAACTAAAAAAAGTCACTGCACTTTTATCAATTCCTGCTTCACCTAACCAAAGCGATAAACTGGAAAAGATCAGTAAAATTGGGATGCCGGCCGAAAAGCCAAGAAAAAGCATAATCAGCGCACGTCGGTCTAAAAATGCAGTAAAAGCAGATTTCCATCCTGAAGCTTGTGTTGTCATGACTCAGTTATTTTTGTCAAAATCGAATGTTGCTATTCAAGCGCTTAATGACAACGGTTTCAACAACATTTATGAAATCATTGTTTTATTTTATCGATATTTCGCATGCTGTTGCTTGATCTTTGGCATTAAACCTGTATACCTTAATTACATATCTCTATTCTTTAGTTTTTTGGATTCAACAGTGACCCAGCGACTTGAACAAATTCACTCTTCTTTATCAACCACCATTAATGAAACCAACAAAAAAAACTTAGCAGAAACAGTAACGACACTAAAGAGCGCTTTTGATCAACCCGAAATACAGAATACTTTAACTAAAACCCAGTTGCAGCCACTTCAGCTGACGCATACACCTGAGCTAAAAAAAATACCAACGTCTACCAAGCGGATCAAACCACTTAATGACTTTTTAGGACAAGATCGTGCCCGAGCTTCGGTCGAGGCTGGCATTGCATTACCCTATTCAGGCTATAACATTTTTGCTGTAGGTACCGCAGGCTTAGGTAAGCGCACCATGATTAAGCGCTTATTACAACAACACGCTAAAAATATGCCAACGCCTTCAGACTGGGTCTATGTCAATAATTTTAAGTTTCCGCGTGAACCGATTGCGCTAAAACTTCCTTCTGGTCAAGCGACAAAATTCCAAGCGTTATTACATCAAAGTTGGCAAACTATATTAAAACAGCTTGAACGTCGCTTCACCGCAGAAACCTATCACAATCGCATTGAAATGATTCGCCAACATGCTGGTGATGAACAACATCTTGCTTTAGTTGAATTAACCCGAGAAGGTGAAGAGCTCGATCTTAAACTGATTTCTCAGGATGATGATCATTGTTTCGTTCCGATGCATTTGGTCGATAACAAATACCAAGAAATGTCGAAAGAAGACATCAATGCACTAAGCAGTAAACAACGAGCTGAAATTGCGTCAAACGTCCGTTATATGGATAAAAAACTTGAACGTCTTGGTCTACATCTTGGTGATCTTGAAGATGACGCACGCGATAAAGTTCAGGTTTTAAACCGTGAAATTGCTAAACAAGTCGTCATGCCGCGTATTGATGTAATTCAAAATAAATTCAGCATGGTTGAAGGCTTGGAAGATTATCTGAAGCAATATGCAGATGACATCATTCAAAATGTTGAGTTTGTGCTTGAGCAAGAAGAAGATGACTTTACACCTGGCCTATTTAACCGTGTGCCATCTCGCTACCAAGCTAACATCATCGCCACACACAAACCAAATGCTGGTGCGCCAGTTATTTTTGAAGATTTCCCAACCCATTACAATTTGCTAGGTCATGTCGAACAACTGACCCAAAATGGCACCATCACCACAGACTTTACCTTAATCCGTCCCGGTGCGTTGCATAAGGCCAATGGTGGATTCCTTATCTTGGAAGCAGAACAACTTTTAGAGCAGCCTTATGCATGGCAAGGTCTAAAACGTGCATTAAAGTCAGGACATTTAAAGCTGTCTTCACTTGAACATATGCTTACATTGACAGGCAGTATTTCGATTGAGCCTGAAGCTATTGATTTAAATATCAAAGTGATCCTACTTGCTGAACCTGATATTTATTACGATATTTTAGAACTCGAACCAGAACTGGGCAGTGTCTTTAAAATTCGTGCCGATTTTACCGATACATTACAACGTAATGATATTAATGAGCAGGCATATATGCAGCTAATTGCTGATTATGTGCAAACAGACAAACTTCTGCCGTTTGACCGTACAGCACTTGCTGCACTGTTAACTGATTCAAGTCGTCAAGCTGAAGATCAAAGCTCTTTGTCATTACATGCCCTCACCTTAGGTGATTTGATTCGTGAAGCACATCATCATGCAGCACTTGCTGGCGATAAAATGGTGACAGAAACACATATCAACACCGCTCTTGATCATCGTAAATACCGTCTAGGCTACTTACGTGAATTATATTGGCAAGATCTCACTCGCGGTACACAGTTAATCGAAACCAAAGGTCATCGATTCGGGCAGATTAACGCCCTCTCTGTGATTCAATATGCTGATGTTGAATTTGGTTTACCATCACGTTTAACGGCTTCGGTTTATCAAGGTGGCGGCGATATTTTAGATATCGAGCGTAGTGTAGAACTTGGTGGTTCTTTACATGCCAAAGGCGTCCTGCTGATGTCGAGTTTCTTAAAGGCACACTTTGGTCGTGAACAAATTTTACATTTTTCTGCTGCCCTTGCCTTTGAGCAAAGCTATGGCCAAGTAGATGGCGACAGCGCAACTGTTGCAGAGCTTTCAGCTCTTATTTCCGCTATTAGCCAATTACCGATCGATCAATCATGGGCAATCACTGGCTCAATGAACCAATTGGGTCAAGTTCAACCGATTGGTGGTGTAAATGCCAAGATTGAAGGCTTCTATGATGCATGTAAATTACAAGGGCTAACAGGCAAGCAAGGTGTGATTATTCCACGCCAAAATATGCAGCACTTGATGTTACGCAAAGATGTGATTGAAGCTGTGCAAAAAGGTCAATTCCATATTCACGCCATAGATACCATTGACCAAGCATTAGAAATTTTGATGGCGCGTCCAGTAGGCACTCTTGATAAAAAAGGTCGTTATAGCAAAGGCTCAATCTACGCTGCTGTCATGGAGCAACTTGAGTACTGGCAAGCAATTGAAGACGGTGCTGAGTTTGAGGAAGAAGAGCCAAAGAAAAAGAAAAAAAAGAAGAAGTCAAAAAAGAATAAAGATAAAAAGGCAAAGAAGTCTGAAGCTCAAGACAACTCTGCTGAAAATGAGCAAGTTGTTGAAGAAAGTCTGACTGAAGACAATCCGTCATAAATCTTCGATGAGTTTATTCATTTGTTGATTTTTCCACCATTCATTATGCTTTAAATGCCTATGAGAATGGTGGAAAAACGCATAACCCCAGACTTTTTAGATAATTAAGTCATAAAAAAAGCGCCTTAAAGGCGCTATTTTTTATCTGTATCCAATGATTAAAATCATCAAATACATATCCAATTAAGCTTCCGGAGCTGGGCTATATTGTTCAACTAAAGGTTGTAATTCACCTTTTTGGAACATATCAAGCATAATGTCACTACCACCGATCAATTCACCATTGATCCATAATTGTGGGAAAGTCGGCCAGTTTGCAATTTGTGGAAGAGTTGCGCGAATATCTTGATTTTCAAGAATATTTACATAAGCAAATGGACGACCAATTTGACTGAGCGCTTCTACTGCACGCGCAGAGAAACCACACTGTGGAAACTGTGGAGTGCCTTTCATGTAAAGTAGAACTGCGTGTTTAGCAATTTGGTCACGAATTAACGCTTCTGTATCGCGTGCTTGTTCAGTCATTGATAAATCCTCAATAAATCTGCTTCGCATTATACCCAAAACTGAGTAAAACAATATGACTAAAGCAATATTTCACGTTTTATTTACATTTCAGCTTTTCAAGTGAGTCATATTTTGCTTATATAGACCTCTTGATGCTCATATATATATATGGCGTCTCCTCTATATTATTTCAATCACCTGACAAATTAGAGTTAGTCATGAATAACATTACCCTTGCCCCAGTACAAACTGATCAACCATCGCACTTGATGCCAGTATTTGGCCGCCAACCGATCAGCTTTGTCCGAGGTCAAGGTGCTCACCTGTATACCGCAGATGGCACAGAATACTTAGACGCACTGACAGGGATCGCTGTTTGTGGTTTAGGTCACTCACATCCTGCAATTACAGCTGCAATTGCTGAACAGGCAGCGACTCTCATTCATACCAGTAACTTATTTGAAGTGCCTTGGCAAACGGCTGCTGCGCAAAAATTAGCTGAAGTTGCGGGTATGGAAGAAGTTTTCTTCTCAAATAGTGGTGCAGAATCAAATGAAGGTGCAATCAAAATTGCACGTAAATTTGGTCATATGCAAGGTGTTGCAAGCCCTAAAATTATTGTTGCTGATCATTCATTCCATGGTCGTACCATGGCAACGTTATCTGCGACAGGTAACAAAAAAGTTCAGGAAGGTTTTGGCCCACTGGTTGAAGGTTTCATTCGTGTGCCTTTCGGTGATATTGAAGCAATTGAAGAAGCTGCAATTCACCACCCAGACATCGTAGCGATTTTGGTTGAGCCGATCCAAGGCGAAGGTGGCGTCAACACGGCTCCTCAAGGTTTTAGCTATTTAGAAGATATTCGTCGTATCTGTAACCAACACAACTGGTTAATGATGCTTGATGAAGTGCAAACAGGTAACGGCCGTACTGGTAAATACTTTGCGTATCAACACACCAATATTGTTCCTGATGTGCTAACTACAGCTAAAGGTCTAGGTAATGGTTTCCCTATTGGCGCAGTCATGACTCAAGGTCGTGGTGTAGGCGTTTTAACAGCGGGTAACCACGGTTCAACTTATAGCGGTACAGCATTAGGTTCACGTGTGGTTTATACCGTGATTGATACCATTCAAAAGGAAAACCTTGTTGAAAATGCTGCAAATATGGGTGCGTATCTTGTTGAGCAATTCACAGAGCAACTTGCAGAGCAAAACGTGACTGTTCGTGGTTTTGGTTTAATGGTCGGCATTGAATTACCAAAAGCATGTGGCGAACTTGTGAATATTGCACGTGATGAGCATCACTTGATTATTAACGTAACAGCAGGCTCTGTGATTCGTTTATTACCTACGCTGAACATCAATAAAAAACAAGCGGATATCTTAATTGAACGCATTGTTAAAATGGTGAAAAACTTTCTAGCGTAATTTGTGCCGAAAGTAAAAAAAAGCCGCTGATTGCGGCTTTTTTTATATCTTCTTCAAATTTTTTTTGTTTTTATGAGGCTTCTTGGTATACACGTCCACCTGGTAATTGACTGAAATACAATTTTAATGCATCTAGGCAACGATGAATTTTAGTAGGCTGTTGATCACGTTTAGACATCACCGCATATAGAGTAAATGATGGTAAACGCCATTCTGGTAAAACTTCAACAAGAGAACCGTTTAATAAGTCTTTTTGCGTATCTAGATATAATATTCTTGCAATGCCATGTCCTTGTTGACACATTGCTTTTGCAGCAAATACATTATTTGTTGTAAATCGGGAGTGCACATCCAATGCAACCTGCTCTTTAGTCACTGCATTTTCAAATGCAAAATGCTGAAAGTTTCTAACCAAATTTATTTGAACCATATCATGATTTTGTAAATCTTCTGGTCGTGTAATTAAACTGGTTTGGTTGATATAGCTTGGTGCTGCAACGAGAACTTGTTCAACATGTGCCAATGGCACCACATGAAACTGTTGATCATCAATTTTTGAACTCATTCGTAGCGCAATATCAATGCGGCCATCAATTAAGTCGATATATTGATTATCTGCTTCTAGATGAACGGATAAACCGCGATGTGCCGACATCCAATGTGACAATGCAGGAATCACATGATTCGCACAAAGTTCTGGTGTTGATGCAATACGTAATTCACCGACTAAGTCGTCACGAAGTTCATTGATACGAATTTTGCCGCGCTCTGCGGCAGATAGCATCTCTTGGCAACTATGAAAAAAAGCTTGTCCAGCTTCTGTCAAACTTAACTTACGTGTTGAACGATGTAAAAGAATGACTTCCATATCCTGCTCTAGTGAGCGGATTTGCTGACTCACGGCACTCGTGGTAATACCTAACTCACGAGCAGCACCGCTAAACGAATTTTTTTCCACAACGCAAGCAAAGACACCCATTGCTCGAAGTTGATCTAACATAAATTTCCCTCATAAACTTATGAGAAGCTTCATCTTTCGATAAAAGCAACTCATTGTATTATACGGGGATATTTTGCTTTTGCATTATATATTTAATTATTTGGTAAAACTGAAGTTGGATTGATTGGTTTACCATCTAAACGCACTTGGAACTCAAGCATCGTGCGGTTGGTACCCGATGAACCCATCTCACCAATTTGCTGCCCTGCTTTCACAGTATCGCCACTTTTGACATTCATTTTACTGTTATGTGCATATGCAGTGATATAGCCATTAATATGCTTCACCAAAATTAAATTGCCGTACTCTTTAAGACCATCGGCGGCATAGACCACTTGACCATCAGCTGCTGCAAAAATAGGATCACCTGTATTACCTGCGTAACGTGTTCCTTTCACATTCGATGCTAAGTTATAGCCTTGTAATACCGTAGGACGCGATACTGGACTCACCCAACGTAAACTTGAAGAACTGACCACTGGCGTTGGAACTGTAGTTCGCGTCACTGTCGATGGAGTGGTTGAAGCTTGAGTCACGGGCGCTGTTTGCGTTGGCATTGCAATCGTTTGGCGTTGAATTGGTGCCGCTTGAGTCATGGCTTGTGTAGACGTCGTACGACGAGAGCCACTATTTTTAAGGCGAATGGATTGTCCAACATAGATGCGATAAGGCTGGGCAATATCGTTCATTTCTGCGATGCTGACATAGCTCAAGCCATAGCGAGCTGCGATGCCACTTAAAGTATCTCCCGAACGAACTGTATAATAATCCGGAGCAGTCGCATAACGGGTCGCATTATTAATTTGTGGTTTTGACGCACAGCCAGTCATGACCAAAGTTGTAACCACAGCAGCAGATAAAACAAGGGTCTTAAATAATGCTGCAGGAGCGGTAATAACGCGATATTGTGACACCAGGGACATCATCTTCCTCACTAATAATTCAAATATAGTCATTATGAATGGGCTAAGATTAGCAAAAATCCACTCTAAAAAAGTTGCGGCATAACCATTTTCACAAAGTTATAACACTAATACTTAAATTTTAGATAACTCTGCGTGTAAGTTATTCAAAATCTCATAGTTTGTAGCATCCATTTGTATAGGCGTTACACTGACATAACCATTTGCCACGGCAAAAAAATCTGACTCGATATCGGTTAAGCCTTTCTTAGGCTCTGCCACTGCCTCGCCTGCCAATCCAATCCAATAGACTTGACGACCACGCGGGTCTACATGACTGGTAATCGGTTTGGACTGTAAACGTCTTCCTTGATAGGTCACTTTGGTGCCTTGAAGTTCAGCAACATCTGGAATATTAATATTAAAAATATGTCGTGCAGGTAGCGCGGGTAGTCCATTGGCAATAAAATCATGCACCCATTGCGCGGCGACTGCATAATCTTCTGGGTTATTATAACTACGCACATTTGGCCCAGCCAAAGAGACGGCTAGCGCAGGTTGTTTCATTAAACGGCCTTCAAATGCCGCACCCACTGTCCCTGAATACAGCACATCATCACCCAGATTTGCGCCACTATTGATTCCACTCACCACTAGATCAAATTCAAAATCAAACAGACCATTCATTGATAAATACACACAGTCCGCAGGTGTACCATTTACCGCCCACATATTCGGTGCAATTTCGACAGGTCGTAATGGTCGATCTAAAGTTAAAGCACTTGAAAAACCGCTGCGTTCACTTTCAGGCGCCACAATCACCACACGACCGAGAGGACGCAATGCATGTGCTAAAGCTTGGATACCGGGAGCAAAAACGCCATCATCATTGGCAATTAAAATATTCACAACTAAATTTCCATTACTAAAAAATTAAAAATGACTCGCAAGAACATTTTATTGAAATATATGAATAATTATATATATTTACATTTCAACATCCAGCATAAATGTGTGTGTACAAAATGAATAAAACCGTAGCACTTCGTGGTTTATTGAGCTTTGCTCTAGCAGCTTGCATGACTCAAACTGTGGTCGCAAACAATGACTTCACTCAAGAAGAAGCCAATACCATCGTAAAAGAAGATATTGCATCTGCACAAGTCATGTTAGAAGTATGCCCTGCGATTATTGGTCAAAATGCAAAATTTGATGCCAACATTCAAGCACTCACTAAAACTTATCTTGCTGATTATTCTGATAAATCAATGACATTAGAAAAATTACAGTCTGACAGCGAATATAAATCAGTTCTTGAAGAAGCGCGTCAAGCTGCTAAAGAAACTGATAAAGCTGAGCAAAAATCAGTTTGTGATGACGTTTTAAGTTATGAAGGTTAATTGATCATTCAGCTTTGGACGTCCTCTCCATAGGTTAGTCCTTATTGCATCAAACCTGCAAAAAAAAGGATGACGCTTTATAGCCTCATCCTTTTTTCTTTCACAATGTATTGATTTTTAAACAGCTTCAATACAATTTTCTACTGATCTCTACCAGAAATACGATTAAGCTAGGCAAATAAATTTTAGCTATTTGATATCTTTTAGGTAATTAACAGGTTATTTAAATGAAAAACTCCTTTGTAAAATCTCTTTGTGCCCTTAGCCTTTCTGCTTTTGCTTTCACTACCATGTCTGCACATGCCGCAGATGAAAAAATTGAAGTCACCCCTACACCTCAAGTGACCAGTCAAGAACTTGCAGCTATCTATGTACTATCTGAAGTCTGCCCAAAATTGGTGAATGACAAAGATCAACCAAAGTTTGAAGCGGGTTATGCAAAATTAGCTAAAGAATATATGCCGAATGAAAAGAACCCAGTAAATGCTTTACAGCAACTCAGCAAACAAAAAAGTTTTAAAGACGCTTTAAAAGAAGCGCAGTCTGATGCGAAGAAAGCTGGCGATAAGAAAAATGGTGCGATTTGCAAAGAATTGACTGCTTACAGCAAATAATACCAATTGGTTACAATACTTTTAAAATAAGCGCTTGCACCCCATAGCAGTCCGCCTAGCTTTGTCCTAAAATGCTAGGCTCTTTGTGCTTATACCTAAGTTATTGGAACCACCCAGAATGACCCGAAAAACCGCCCTTGCCGCATTACTACTTGCACCTAGTTTTTCATTCGCGGCAACTGTCCTTTCTGCACCACCTGAATTAAATAATAAATCTTATGTGCTGATGGACTATGAGACAGGGCAAATCCTTGCTTCTAAAAATGAAAACGAAAAATTAGCTCCTGCTTCAATGACAAAAATGATGACCAGTTACATCATTGAACAAAAGTTATTAAGCGGTGAACTAACTGAAAATGAAAAAGTACGTATGAATGAGTCGGCTTGGTGTCGCGGCAGCAGCACTGAGTCATGTATGTACGTTCCGCTCAACGGTACTGCAACTGCATTAGAAATGTTACGTGGCATTATCATTCAGTCGGGTAATGACGCTTCTAAAGCTATGGCAGAACATATTGCTGGCAATGAAGGCACCTTTGCCCACATGATGAACCAAGAAGCGAAACGTATTGGCATGGTGAATACTCAATTCATCAATGCGACAGGTATGCCAGCTGAAGGTCATTTCTCGACTGCCAAAGATATGGCGACTCTTGCGCAACATATCATTCATGACAGTTCAAAATACTATCCAATCTACTCTGAAAAAGAATTTACGTTCAATGGCATTAAACAAGGCAACCGTAATGCCCTGCTTTATACTGACCCAAGTGTAGATGGTTTAAAAACTGGTCATACTGAAGAAGCGGGCTACTGCTTAACGACTTCAGCTAAACGTGGTCCATTACGTTTAATTTCAGTGATTTTTGGTGCGCCAAGCATGAACGAGCGTGCATCACAAACACGTGAAATTTTAGCTTGGGGTTATGCAAACTTTGAAACTGTAAAAGTTCAACCTGCTAAACAAGTGCTTGCAAAAGCAAAAGTTTGGTACGGTAAAGACAATCAAGTTCAAGTAGGTCTAGCTGAAAACTTTAACGTGACGATGCCTAAAGGCGAAGCGAACGCCATTAAAACTCAATTGGTTGTTCAACCAAAATTAACTGCTCCTTTAAAACAAGGTCAAGTGGTCGGTAAATACGTTGCAACGCTTAATGGCAAAGTCATTGCTGAAAAACCACTTGTAGCTCTACAAAATGTTGAAGAAGCTGGTTTCTTTGCAAAAATGATTGATCACATCAAACAATTCTTTAGCAACTTATTCTAAGTTTGATGAAAACTCGATATTAAGACTAAAGTGAAAGCATCTAGATTTCGGTCTAGGTGCTTTTTTATTTTATACTGCCTAAAAACCTGTAGATGACTTTCCTATGAGCCAAAACATTCGCCCTTATTTAGACACTGTTCCACGTATTGCTGACTCTTGCTATATCGATGAAATGTCAGTGGTGATTGGCGATGTTGTATTGGCTGAAAATGTCTCTGTTTGGCCATTTGCTGTGATTCGTGGTGATGTAAACCATATTCGTATTGGTAAAAACTCTAATGTGCAAGATCACTCAATGTTGCATGTGAGTCATAAAAAAGCCGATAAGCCTGAGGGTTCTCCACTGATTATTGGTGAAGATGTCACAATTGGTCATCATGTAAAATTGCATGGCTGTACTATTGGTAATCGTGTTTTGGTGGGTATAGGTACGATTATTTTAGATGATGTAATTGTTGAAGATGATGTGATGATTGGTGCTGGTTCACTGGTTCCACCTAATAAGGTTCTAGAAAGTGGTTATTTATATGTTGGTAGTCCCGTTAAGAAAGTTCGACCTTTAACAGATAAAGAAAAAGCGTTCTTGCCTTATTCAGCGCAAAATTATGTGAAGGTGTCTGGGAATTATAAATAAAATAGATTTTATTTAGGTTAATTTTATATTAAAGCATTATTTCAATGCTAAAAATTTATTTATTGTTTTGCACCTAAAATGCATATATTAGAATAAATATAAAATTAGATAGTATTTCCTTAGTTACATTTTCAAATTTTATTAGTCATCTTATTTTGTTAAGCTCGAATATAATTACAATATTTGGACATAGTATGACTAGCCCTACTTTTTTTGCATCAACTGCCAAAAGAGCAGCTACAAAAGCTTTCAAAAGAAGATATAAAAAAAATTCATGAGGCAGAACAACTATATTGGAATCATAAGCCTCACACAAAATATTATGTAGCATTTAACGGTGCAAAAACTAAAAATGGTGGACTTGTTCGGGCATCAAATCATACTTTTAAAGTCCAAGGGATATCATTAGCATTGATAGGTGATGAAGCCATATACTTAGATGGTTTAACAGCAAATTATCTCTGGCGCAGGATCGCTTTTCAATGTAGATGGTCGATCAGCCGCTCTAATCGGTTCATTTTTAGAAAATGGCGATGAAATTATTAATAGTCCAATTACTTCTCATGTATTACGCTTATATCATGATGCGATATCCCCTATAGGCTTTATGACTACAACAATTGGAGACTCAAAAAATGTCTAAAGGATTCGGCATTCATGGGTCTACAACGAGCCACGGAGGAACAGTCATATCCTCTCAGTTCAGAAGTTCACAGATGGGGAATCTTTTTCTTCGTGCTGGAGATGGTTTCGCATGTCCGAAATGTAAAACTTGGTCTACGTTAATTAAAAGTAATAACCACGTTATTTTTGATGGCAAGGCTGTAGCATATGTAGGCGATAAGTTCACTTGTGGTGCTACCTTACTCCCTAAGCAAGTACATGTAGTTGGAGCTAGTGGTGGTCCTAGTAATTCATCCGTCTTAAATTTACAGACAACATCTCAACAAAGTAATAATTTGGCAAACAATTTTAGCCGTAACAAAGAAAATTATGAAAATTATTATATAGAACAAAATAGAACTCAATACGTGAAATTCAAAAATTTAATTCTTCCTTATGATGAGGATAAAAGGGTTGGATAGGAGTTGTTTCTCAAGCTATTTCTGGGACTTGTGAATATATTGTTAGCTATATTTTAAAGGGTCGTGAATTATTTATAACAGTTTCCTATATAGCCCCTCCATTAAAAGGAGATGCTAAAATTAAACCTTTTGTTTCAGTAAAAATATTTAGAGAAAAAGCAAGAGATTTTAAACTACTCTCACAAAAAAATTTAGAAATAGGGAATGGTGTCTGGAATACTGAAAAGGGTAAAGAACCAGTTGGATCAGGAACAATTCTTCTTCCGGAGCCCAATTTATCTTTAATTAAAGTTGAAATGCAAATGGGATATGAAGCCAAATTAGATGGCGGAATAATTTATCCAAATCCAAGATTTACAACACATACATTCACTTTAACTTCGGCTGCTAGACGTATTTCATGAAAAAATA
Source organism: Acinetobacter sp. YH12126 (assembly GCF_013418745.1). Classification (NCBI taxonomy): domain Bacteria; kingdom Pseudomonadati; phylum Pseudomonadota; class Gammaproteobacteria; order Moraxellales; family Moraxellaceae; genus Acinetobacter; species Acinetobacter sp. YH12126. The sequence continues at coordinate 58,326 of NZ_VPBM01000005.1, forward strand.
TCTAATTTTAACTATTCTTTTTAGTACAGTTTTCACTATAACTGGATGCTCTAATGCACAAGAGATTCCAAAGAAAAATGAAGTTGTAGAAGAACAAAAAAAATCCCTATCAGATGATATTATCATCCAAAAATACAGAACATTAATGAATGATATAGACATTCATAACCTTAAATCTAAAGAAAAATTAAAAAATATTTTATTAGATGTAAAAAAAATCCAAGCTCAAAATGAGCGAGAAAAAATAGAAATGAATATTTATCTCTCTTTAGAAATGTATCAAGAGGCTTATGAATTAAATAAGAAACAACTCAATGAGAGACCAACTCAAGCTAAATTATTTAAGCACTGTGAACTAATGCAAATTTTGAAATATCCGCAAAATGACCTGCGATCTTGTCAGAGTAAAGTAGCAGAAGGTATAAGGAATGAATTAAAGACTATCCCCAAAGATGATCCAGCTTATCCGTATGCTAAATGGGGATATTTATTAGCTATGTATAAATCAGGACATGGTGAGTATAAAGAACAAATGGAAAAATTCATTAACTCGACTACAGATGAAACAATGAAGTTCCAATTTCAGGGTTCTTATGAAATAGCAATTGAAAGTAACAATTGAAATAGTGCATGTATTAATTATTTTTTAATATTAATCATATCCATATTACAAAAAAAGCCTATATCAACTGTTCAGGGCTTTTTATGATTCATTGTTTCCAACCCTATTTATGAAACAGTGTTCCATAAATTTCTACGCTAAAAAATATCTCTCCAAAGAATTCACCTCCCATCATAGCCACCGCTCCCTAAATTTTGTAGAATAACGTTTTTACCCCATGGTGCTTTTCTATGACCGCTTGGACTGCTCACGTCACTGTTGCGACAGTCGTTGAAAAAGACGGAAAATTCCTATTTGTTGAAGAACATACAGAAGGTGTGACCCATACTGTATTTAATCAACCTGCAGGTCATGTTGAAGCTGGCGAAACCATTATTGAAGCCGCCATTCGAGAAACCATGGAAGAAACAGGTCATGATGTAGAAATCACGAACCTCCTAGGCATGTATACTTATACTCCTCCGATGTTCCCTGATCGTACTTATTTCCGTTTCTGTTTCTTAGCTAAAGACATTCAGCACCATGCCGATGCACAATTAGACACAGGTATTGTCGGTGCAGTATGGATGACGCTTGATGAACTCATTGAGTCTGCCCGTGCGCGTAGTCCATTAGTCATCAAAGCTGTGCAAGATGCTCTTTCAGGTCAAAAATTTCCTTTATCGCTCATTTACGAGCACCAAAATTCTCCCTTAATTTCAAATTTGGATGCTTAATCCTATGCAACAACGTGTCATCGTCGGTATGTCTGGGGGTGTAGATTCTTCTGTATCTGCAGCACTTTTACTTCAACAAGGTTATCAAGTTGAAGGTCTTTTCATGAAAAACTGGGAAGAAGATGACGGCACGGAATACTGTACGGCAATGGAAGATCTTGCCGATGCTCAAGCTGTTTGTGACAAAATTGGTATCAAACTTCATACCGCAAACTTTGCGATGGAATATTGGGACCGTGTCTTTGAGCATTTCTTAGAAGAATATGCCGCAGGTCGTACACCAAACCCAGATATTCTCTGCAATAAAGAAATTAAATTCCGTGCATTTTTAGACCATGCTGTGAACTTAGGTGCTGACTTTATTGCGACAGGCCATTATTGCCGCCGTGGTGAAACGCTAAAAAATTCACGTGGTGAAGAGTATGCACCTCTACTGCGTGGCGTAGATCAAAATAAAGACCAAACCTATTTCCTACATGCAGTGCATGGTCGTGAAATTAACAAGACTTTATTCCCTGTAGGTGAAATTGAAAAACCACAAGTGCGTAAAATCGCTGAAGAATTAGGTCTAATCACCGCGAAGAAAAAAGATTCAACAGGAATCTGCTTTATTGGTGAACGTCGATTTAATGACTTCTTAAAGCAATATTTACCTGCTCAACCCGGAAAAATCGTCTTAGACACAGGTAAAGAGGTTGGTGAACATCACGGCTTAATGTACTATACGCTCGGCCAACGTGGTGGCATCGGTCTTGGTGGTCTAAAAGGTGCTGAAGAAGGCGCTTGGTTTGTACTGCATAAAGATATCGAAGGTAACCGCCTAGTCGTTGGTCAAGGTCATGAACATCCACTCATGCAAAGCACCATTTTATGGTCTGAAGCGATTGATTGGGTGGCTGGTGAACAAGAGATTCCTGAATCAGGTTTCCGCTGCACAGCGAAAACTCGTTATCGTCAGCCTGACCAAGACTGTACATTATTTAAAGACTCTACAGCGCCAAATGGTGTGCGTGTCGAATTCGATGAGCCACAACGTGCTGTTACACCGGGTCAAAGTGTGGTGTTCTACACCGGTGAAGTTTGTTTAGGTGGCGGTGTGATTCATCATACCAATGCGCCTAAACCGGATTTTATTGTATAAGGATTGTTTCGGATGACAGAGTTACCGTTTCAACAGCCTCAGACTCTGAATACTCGCCAAAATCGTGCATTGGCGTTAGCTGCTGTATTTCAAGCAACACAGCTGACTCATATGACTGCATTGACTGGGCAACAGAGTATCGGGGAAAGCGGTAACTTTTATTTTGAACATCTCATTAAAGCCAGTTTAAATATCCGTCCCAAGTCGAATCAGTCTAGTCAGACGCTCGATTTTTTTAGTGGTTTGGCGGATATTTCACTGGGTTTAAAGACCTTAGAAAGTAGCATTACTCAACCCTTCAATACATCTCCCAAATCTAGACTTCCTAAACTTGCCAATACCAAGCTACCCATGACGTATGCGATGGCGTTATTGCAGTTAGAAAAGAAAGTCTACAGCAATCCCAAATTTGTCGAAATCATTGAACAATCCCAACAAAAAATCCTAAGACAGCTTTCCTTTTTCGATAATAATTATTTACATCCAAGTATCATTGCCAATTTAGCGCAAACCTATATTGAAACTGCGGGTTCGATCAATCCTCGCATTATGGTTCGTGGTAATGCCGAAGCATTTAAAGACACCTCTCATACCAATCGCATTCGCGCCACCTTATTTACCGGCTTACAAATGGCACATTTATGGCGTCAGCTCGGTGGTAGCTCATGGGGTATGATTTTCAGTAAGCGCAAGCTACTACAAGATATTCAAGATCTTGCCCGTTTACAGTATCAGGTGGTTTAACTGATGCAGTACGGGCTTTTTGTTTTACGTTTAATTCCAAAATTTAAGGAATCGCTATGAACGCTTTAACCGCACTTTCTCCATTAGATGGACGTTACGCAAGCAAATGTGATGCTCTACGTCCCTTCCTCTCTGAGTTTGGTTTAATCCATGCTCGTGTGACTGTTGAAGTGCGTTGGTTACAAGCGCTTGCAAACCGTCCTGAAATCACTGAGGTTCCAGCGTTCAGTGCTGAAACTAACGCTGCGCTTGATGCAATTGTTGCGAACTTCTCTGAAGACAATGCAAACCGCATTAAAGAAATTGAACGTACAACAAACCATGACGTAAAAGCCGTTGAGTACTTCTTAAAAGAGCAAATCGCACATATCGATGAGCTTAAAAATGCAGGCGAATTTATTCACTTTGCATGTACATCAGAAGACATCAACAACTTGTCTCACGCTTTAATGCTTAAAAATGGCCGTGAAGTTTTAGTTGCAGCAATGCAGCAAATCATCGATTCAATCGTTGCTTTGGCTGAACAACACGCTGAACAACCAATGTTGTCTCGTACACATGGTCAAACTGCAAGCCCAACAACTTTGGGTAAAGAAATGGCGAACGTGGCTTACCGCCTTGCACGTCAAATCAAACAATTCAAACAAGTTGAATTACTTGGTAAAATCAATGGTGCAGTAGGTAACTACAACGCGCACTACTCTGCTTACCCTGAAATTAACTGGCCTGCGCATTCACAAGCATTTGTTGAATCTTTAGGCTTAAAATTTAACCCGTACACCACTCAAATCGAACCACATGACTACATGGCGGAACTTTTTGATGCGCTACGTCGTTTCAATACGATTTTGATCGACTTTAACCGTGACGTTTGGGGCTATATCTCACTTGGTTTCTTCAAACAACGTTTGAAAGAAGGCGAAGTTGGTTCTTCAACAATGCCACATAAAGTTAATCCAATTGACTTCGAAAACTCAGAAGGTAACTTGGGTATTGCGAATGCGGTATTGGCTCACCTTGGTGAAAAACTTCCTGTATCTCGTTGGCAGCGTGACTTAACTGACTCAACTGTGCTTCGTAACATGGGTGTTGGTTTTGCACAAAGCTTGATTGCATTTGAAGCTTGTTCTAAAGGTATTGGCAAACTTGAGTTGAATGCTCAACGTATTCTAGAAGACCTCGACCATGCTCAAGAAGTGCTTGCTGAACCGATTCAAACTGTTATGCGTCGTTATGCAGTTGAAAAACCATACGAAAAACTTAAAGCCCTCACTCGTGGTCAAGCAATGACTCGCGAAATGATGGTTGATTTCGTAAATGGTAACGAATTAGAAGCTGTTCCAGCTGCTGACCGTGCACGTCTTGCAGAAATGACACCTGCAACATATACAGGTAATGCATCAACTCAAGCAGCAAACATTAAAGATCTTATTTCTAAAATCTAATTTTAGATAGATCAAAAAAAACGAGGCATCATGCCTCGTTTTTTGTTTCCACCTATATACTCCTACTCCCTTTGGGATGAAGAGCATGCTCCGCAAGGAGTTAGAAAATTTAGACGTAATTTTATTCTGCAGGGCAATATTTCGCCCAATCATCTTTCATCCGTTGTAATTCACAGCCTGTTAAAACATCTGAATAATAAACATAATATGTGGCATCGGGATATTGAATCTCATGGCGAAACATCATGCCGCGCAAAGATACAGAGAGCTCTTCTGGAAAATCATCTGTTAAATTAAGTTCTTCAAACTCATAGTTAAAATAACAATTTTGAGTCGCAATAAATGCCTCAACAACGGCCATAGTTACTTCCAAATACTTAAACATCGATATTCATCTGAGTTTAATACAATCTTTTTGAAAATACTTATCCCTAGTAGCGAACTGATGACATTTGAAAAAATAATGCACAAATTCTAGCGCCGTCTAACTAACACTTTTCATCGCATTATGGCTATACTTGCCGCGAATTATAACCACTGCACACCGATAAAAATTTTGAGCTTTGCCTTTTCATGATTGATTTCAAATTAAAACTTAAGCACATCTTAGCTTTTGCGTTATTAACGCTTGCCATTGTGATCGCCAGTATCCAACCTTTAGAAATGGAAGCGTATATCCTCCATCAAATCGGCACAGCGTTTATGCTGATCGTGCTGCTCGTTTTCCTCTATAAAATAGGACTAACTTTCAGAACAGTTTGTCTGTATCTTGGCTTTTTACTGATTCATGTCATCGGTGCCCATTATTTATATTCTTATGTACCCTATTCTGAATGGACACAAGCTCTCCTCGGTTTCAACCTTGATCAAAGCATGGGATGGAGTCGGAACATGTATGATCGGCTTGTACATCTTGCCTATGGATTGCTGCTCTACCCGTTCTTTTATCGCATATTTCAAATCTGGCTACCGCAGTTGAAAGCCGGAACACTCTTTTTATTGGTCGTACAATTCGTCATGGCGACCAGTTTATTTTATGAATGGATCGAATGGCTGATTGCCATTGGCTTATCACCAGAGGACGCTGAAAATTACAATGGGCAACAAGGTGATATTTGGGATGCGCATAAAGATATGCTGCTTGCAACATTTGGTGCGATGATCACTGGCGGCCTTTTATATTTCAATCTGAAAAAATCTTAAATAAAAAAGCACTCATCCGAGTGCTTTTTTATCGCTATATTCATGAATGGATGTATTAATAATTAATAGAGTGGTAGCACATTTAAGGATTGATCTAACGGATCTAATGTGCCCCATGCTGTTTGGAACGCTGCATTCGAAACTGCTGTCCCACCCGATACAGGATTGATGGACGCATTTAAATAAGATGAATCATCTGATATTACATCAAGAGCATTGTTTGGCTCTTGATTGCTCAATAAGCTGTTCAAATCGATTTGATCATCAGAAATAAAAGAGCTTATTTCGTTTAAGCCAAAGCCCGACACACTGTGCTGCGCAAGTACATCAAACACAGTATTATCATCAGTTAACACTGATGCTTGATCATGTAATTCATTCGAAGCCTGCTCTTCTGAGATCAAGAATAAACTCGCTTTAGCAACTGTCATCGCTTCAACTGTAAAATCAAATGCTGAGCTTTTGGCACTGGTATTTCCAGCCGCATCCGTTTGGGTAAAACTATAACTGTACTTGCCTGCAGCTAAATCAGACTCTGGTGTATACAACCATTTTCCACTGGTATCTGCTTTGACGGTTGCTACTGCGACGCCATTTTTATAAATGGTAATCGTGGCATTGGTCTCACATTTGCCTTCAAAACTTGGGGTTGAATCTTGAGTGCTCTCCCCCTGTTTAATGGTGAGCTTTGTAGTCTCGCGATCATCATACACCGTCGTCAATGTTGGCGCAGATGGTGCAATGGTGTCCTTTGTACCAATCACTTGCGAGCTCTTTGAGCTATTGCCAGCGGCATCTGTCGCAGTCACTTGGACAACATTATTATCTGTTACTGCGCTGCTTAATTTAACCGTATAGCGACCATCATCACCTACAGTTGCGGTACCAAGCGTATTTACTGCACTGTTTTTAATGGTAATTTTGGCACCAATTTCCGCACTTCCCGACACTTCTGTACCATCTGTATTGATTGTTGCTGTTGGTGCAACGGGTGCCATATTATCCGTTCCAGCAGTAACATTTAACGGTATCGATTGATTGCCTGCTGCATCAACCACAATCATGGTTGCCTGATTACTGTCCGATAGAGCTGGGGACAATGTAATTTTAAATTGACCATTTGCATCTACTGTAGTGGTGGCGATGACTTGTGAATTTGCGTCTAATATTTGAATGGTGCTGTTAGCTTCAGCCGTACCAACCAGTTCAGTTCCGGCTTTATTCACTTCAATCTTAGGTTGATCAGGTCGAAGCGTATCTTTGCCCATCTCAACTGACTGCACTTCAGATTTGTTGCCGGCTTTATCTTCTACAATGACTTTAGCCGTCTCACCTGCTTGTAAAGTATTACTTAATGCAATGGAGAAATTGCCATCACTTGCCGCAGTCACAGGCCCACCTAAAAGCGTTGTGCCATCTGCAGCATAAACATAAACTTTTGCACCCGCTTCGGCAAAACCAGAGACAAACTTACCGCTTTCATCCACTTGTGCATTTGCCGCGTCCGGCGAAATTGTATCTTTACTACCCGTCAATATCGTCGATTGTGAACTATTTCCCGCCTTGTCTTTCGCGTACAAAATTACGCGATTGCCGTCTGTAATCGCATCATCTAAAGTAATTTTATAGTTGCCATCGGCATCTGCTTTAGATTGACCAATCGTATTGCCTTTCGCATCTACGATATAAACCGTTGCGCCAGCTTCCGCTTTGCCTGATACCACTTTTCCGTCACTATCAAAACTTCCTGTTGGCGTACTTGGGGCTGTTTTGTCATTGCTAGAAGATTTATCATCTTCTTTGTCAAAAGCCAGAAGATATACCGCTTCTGCACCTAAGATCGCCAATCCCGCCTTAAGTAGCGATGGCGAACCATCATCTTCACTTGCAACTTCCGTAGCTTGAGCAGGTGTTGTCGCCTGATTTAACTGTGTCGATGCAGATAAAGGCTGCGCAAATTCATTCACTGAACGATAACTCACCGTTTTGCCATCGACATCCATTTCGACTAGCTCAAATTGCTCTGGCCCACTATGTAAAACCAAAGAATTATCAGAGCTAAAGTCATCTGTATAAAAATGATCAATCACGATTTTTTGACCATTTTTCAGGGTAATCACACATTGATTTCCGACTCGATGGATCGACTGAATATCGGCTGGCCTAAGTTCTAACTGAATAACGGACGGTTGAGATATTTGTATTTTTGTGGCCTGAGTTTCTTTTAAAATCGTTTGATCTTTCTTCGATATCACGACAATTTTTGTCATTTTTCCCTCAGTGTTATTATGTAATAAACATCTAATAAATAATTAGTTAAGTACCTTATCAAATTGGTGCTGAACAGACAAACCCTAATATATAATTATTTATTGAGTAATTTTGGCATAGAAAAAGCCAATGTAATATATGAGTTGATTCGTATTACTAAGTATTGGGTAATCTTCTAGACTCATAAAAATATGAGGTTTAAAAAGACAACATATGCTAAAAGATAAGCTTCTAACTACCTAAAATGCTATTTTTACTAGGAGCACTCTTCCAGTCCCAGAATAATTACTCACACATTATAATTAAACAAAAAAGAACCGTATTATTTATTTCATTAATGAGAATTATCATGTTTCGAACACTGACTAAAATGGCTATTTCTTGTATGATAAAAATTAATATTCCATTCTTCATCCAATTGTCTAATGATATCCCCCTCTTCATTATCTACATTTTTAATTAATATCTTCGGGGGAATAATCTCTAACTGGCGACGATTTTGACAATAAATATATGACTGGGCCATTTTTTTCAGAAAAACCCATTCGTTTTTCTTCAAAATTTCATCATGATAAATTAAAAAATCAGCGATACTGAAATCTTTATAAGGGATACTATAAAGTACATCATGCGAGGAGTAAGAACTATAACTTCCTTCCAATATAAGAATATTGCCAAAAATTTCTTGGGCCTTTTGCTTCAATTCTAAATTTATTGGGTGTTGGCTATCCGTTATTTTAATTTCCTCAGACTGCTGATTATTAGAAATATAGTTAAAAACTAAAAAAGAAGTAAGGATAAAAAATAATAATATCAAACGAAAATTAAATACAGATTTCAGTTTTAAAGCCCTTTATTTGAGAAACCCAACCATTAAAAGCCAATCTTTGGATTGGCTTTTAAACTTAAAGAATTAAAGCTTTGGATCACGCAACTGCACAAGACTCGAATTGGCTTTACTCAATGACTCCATCACTTTAGACATGACTGCAGGAACCAATGAGTCCGCAATTTGTGCTGCTTGTAAGCCCAACTTCTCACTAAGTGTTGGCTTTTTGCGGGTTTCAATCATATATACATCATGTTGTGGCATGAGACTTAACAGATATTCATCTGACGTTTGCAGTTTGTCGACTAGATTAAGATCAATGGCATCTTGCCCATACCAATGCTCACCTGTTGCAACTTTATCGACATTGAGCTGAGGACGGTATTTTTCAACAAAGTGTTTAAACAAGTTATGCGTTTGCTGTAACTCTTCTTCAAATTTAGCTTTACCTTCAGCCGTATTTTCACCAAACATAGTGACGGTACGTTTGAACTGACCTGCTGTATACAGTTCAAAATCGATATGTTTTTCTTTCAATAAACGGTTAAAGTTTGGCACTTGTGCAACCACGCCAATCGAACCTACTACGGCAAATGGTGCTGAAACAATTTCATTTGCAATGCAGGCCATCATATAGCCACCGCTTGCAGCAACTTTGTCCACACAAATGGTTAAGTTAAATCCAGCATCACGTAAACGTACCAATTGTGCTGCAGCCAGACCATAGCCATGCACCATCCCGCCTGGACTTTCTAAACGTAAAACTACGCGGTCGCGCCCAGCTTTTGCTGTCGCTAAGATTAGGGTAATTTCTTCACGAAGGCTTGTCACCGCCGATGCAGCGGTATCACCATTAAAATCGATCACATAAATTTTTTGGTTATTCTTTTTACGTGCGCGCGCTTCTTTTGATAATTGTTGGCTTAGTTGCAGCAGCTCAAGTTTAGATGCAGTGGTTTGCGCAATTTTTTTTCGTTGTTCATTAATACGTGCATTTAAATGGCTTACACGAATTTCCGCAGGCAACTTGGGATTATGAAATAGCATAAAATTGAAACTCATTTAATTCATATTTATGTTGTATAACATGTGGGTTGCATCACAAAAATTCAATCTATTTTTTGAAAATAATTCTCATTGAGCCAAATTGAGCATTTTATTTTTATCAAGACTTTTTGACCTAATTATTGACTTCATAAAAAAAGAGCCTTTCGGCTCTTTTTTAGACAGACTAGATTAGCCAAAACGCCCGGTAATATACGCTTCAGTCAATTGATGATCCGGTTGAGTAAACACCTTTTCAGTCGCATTTACTTCAATTAAATCACCAAGATGGAAGTAAGCTGTACGGTCAGATACACGCGCCGCTTGTTGCATCGAGTGCGTCACAATCGCAATGGTATATTGCGCTGAAAGTTCAGTGATGAGTTCTTCTACTTTTGCAGTTGCAATCGGATCGAGTGCTGAACAAGGTTCATCCATCAAAATTACTTCAGGACTGACTGCAATGGTTCGCGCAATACATAGACGTTGCTGCTGACCACCTGAAAGCCCCGTACCCGGTTGGTTCAAACGATCTTTCACTTCATCCCAAAGCCCTGCTTTACGTAGGCTATTTTCAACTATTTCTTCCATGTCATATTTATCACGTGCCAAACCATGAAGTTTTGGACCATAAGCGACATTATCAAAGATTGACTTTGGAAATGGGTTCGGCTTTTGGAAAACCATACCTACTTGGGCACGCAGTAATACAACATCAAGATTTGGATCATAGATGTCTTGATTATCCATGAGCACTTGTCCTGTCACACGACAAGAATCAATCGTGTCATTCATACGGTTGAGCGTACGCAGGAAAGTTGACTTACCACAACCAGACGGTCCAATAAAGGCGATCACTTCATTTTCATAAATGTTCAGATCAATGCCTTTGATCGCTTCAGATTCGCCATAGTACACATGCACATCATTGGTACTGATTTTCACATTGCTCGATTTCGCATCTTTTTTCGCGCTAGATTGCGTATCGAATTGTGACACAAACGCAGTATTGGTTTGTTTTTGGCTGCCCTGAGCAGAGGTAAATTGTGTTTGTTCTGGATTCACGGACTTATCCTGATATAAGGAATTCTTTTCAGTTGTAATGACGCTATTCATATAATGCCCTCAATTACCAGCGTACTTCAAATTTCTTACGTAACCAGATGGCTAAACTGTTTAAGCCGATCATGAGAGCAAGAAGTACAATGATTGCTGCTGCGGTACGTCCTTCAAAGAAGTTACGTAGTTCGTTACCTTGCCAAAGGAAAATTTGTACAGGTAATGCAGTGGATTGATCTAAAGGAGTGACTGGTACACTTGCCACAAAGGCACTCATACCAATCAATAATAATGGAGCAGTTTCACCTAGCGCTTGCGCAACACCAATGATGGCACCAGTTAAGATACCTGGTAATGCCAATGGCAAGACATGGTGAAATACAGTTTGTAAACGTGATGCACCCAAACCTAAAGCGGCTTGACGGATCGATGGCGGTACAGCTTTGAGTGAAGCACGTGTGGTAATAATGACCGTTGGCAAAGTCATTAAACTTAAGACCAAACCACCAACCACAGGTGCCGAAAGTGGCATGTGCATCCAGCCAATAAAGATTGCAGCACCAAGTAAACCAAAGACAATTGAAGGAACCGCTGCTAGGTTGTTAATATTGACTTCGACAACATCGGTAATCCAGTTTTTAGGTGCAAATTCTTCTAAGTAAATTGCGGATGCTACACCGATTGGAATCGAAATAATGATCACGATCAGCATCATGAAGAGTGAACCCATAAATGCCCCTGCTAAACCTGAAGTTGCAGGTGAGCTACGAGAATCTGGATTTTTAAATATTTCAGTATTAAATGAGTTAGTAATCACACCGTCAGCTTTGAGTTTATCTGCGAGTTGGCGTACTTCTGGGCTCAATTGTTGCTGTTCATCAGGCAAACTACGGTCAATATTACCTGCTAACCAGACATCGACATTAGCATCTGCAAGGATTTTAAAATCTTGTTTTTGACCGATCAATGACGGATCTGCCATAACCATATCACGTAAGCGATAAGCTTCTGAACTGGTATATAAACTGTTGAGATCATCACGTTGAGAGGCAATCGCTGGATCTTTTGCAATGATCCCATTTACGATCAGCGCATCCCAATCCACCATGCCCATTTCAGTTTGCCAAGCAATAAAACGCTCTTGGAACTGTGCAGGAGATTCACCTTCTTTTTGAACCGGTTTTGCTCCTACATTGACGATACTTGGATCAAAAAACACAGGAACCGTCATCGAGCTTTGCCAGAATGCTGGTAAGCCTTTGGCTAAAATACTGCCAAACAATAGCACGACGAAAAATAAACCAGTCACTACTGCACTAAAGCCCAAGACACGGAAGGTCTTTTCTTTACGATGTCTTTTCGCCAAAGAGTTTTCAATGATTTTCTTACGTTTTTCACGAAGCTCAGCGGCTGCATGTGAATCAAATTTTTGATCCATGTTTGATGTATTCGTCGTACTCATTCGTATTGCTCACGGTATTTACGCACAATGTACAGTGCAACAATATTCAGCCCTAAGGTAATCACAAACAGTGTTAAACCGAGTGCAAAAGCAACCAATGCTTGAGGACTCGCAAAGTCTGTATCACCTGTTAATTGGTTTACGATGGTAATGGTGACTGTAGACACTGCTTCGAGCGGATTAATGTGTAGTAAAGGACTGTTCCCTGCTGCAAGTACCACAATCATGGTTTCACCAATTGCACGAGATGCTGCCAATAAGAATGCACCGATAATGCCCGGCAAAGCTGCAGGTATCACTACTTGGCGAATAGTTTCTGATTTTGTTGCACCCAAACCGAGTGAACCGTCACGAAGCGCGCGAGGAACTTGAGTAATGATGTCATCAGATAATGATGAAACGAATGGGATAATCATAATCCCCATCACAAAGCCTGCTGTTAGAGCACTGGTTGCATTAATATCGAGTCCAATATATGCGCCAAGCTGTTTTGCAAAGGGTCCAATAATCATTAAGGCAAATACACCGTAAACGATGGTTGGAATACCTGCGAGAACTTCTATGGCAGGTTTTGCCCAAGCACGGAAACTTGGCTTTGCATATTCAGCCAAATAAATCGCAATCATCAGACCAACCGGAACAGCAACCAGTAGTGCAATACCACTAACCATGAGTGTGCCCCAAAGGAGTGGCAGCAAACCATAACTACCTTCGGCATTCCCTGATGTACTAAAACCTGGGTTCCATTCAGTGCCCAAGAAGAAATCGAGTGGACTGACAAAACTAAAGAAACGCATGGCTTCACTGAACATCGACATCACAATGCCAACTGTTGTCAGGATTGCCACACCGGAACATAGTGCCAATGCGATATTAATAACTTTTTCGACTTGGTTACGTGCACGATATTTTTCTGCGATGCGGCGTTTAGCCATAACTAAACCAATCAATGCCGCACAAATCACAACGGCCAATTTTGCATATGAGCCGATGTTTTCAATTTTCTGTAACTGTTCTGCTGCTGCAAGTTCATATGCAGCTGGCGTATCACTTACTCCAAAACCAGAAGCAATCGCTTGGACGCGGTCAACCATTACGCTTGTGCTTGCAGGATCTAAATCTAAACGAATATTTTCTGGGACATTATTTAAAATAACGTGTTGAAAAATACTCGGTTCAACCAAGTTCCAAACAATCAAGATTAAAAAAGCGGGAATCCCACACCATAAAGCGACCAAAACACCATAATAGCCCGGTCGTGAATGCAACATTGCTGAGTTATTGCCTTTACCTGCAAGTTTGCAACTTTTGGTCAGTCCAACTTGATAAGCGATTGCAATAATTGCGAGCAACACACCAATAAGTAGCAGATTCATGTAATCTCCACTGTTTTTTCAAAAGCCCTTCTTGAAAAAACTGTTTCTTTGCAAAAAAACCAATGGCAGGTCGACCCTGCCATTGGCTAATTCCATACTTTTATTTAACTGCTTTACCAGCTTTAAAGTTTGCAAGTACCGCAGCACGTTCTTTGTCAGACATTGAAATCAGACCTGCTTTTTCAAGCTTAGAACCTTTACCAGATACTTTTTTGCTTACAAAGAATTCTGTAAATTCTTTCAAGCCTTTGATTGATTTAAGATGCTCACCTTTCACGTAGAAGAACAATGGACGTGATACAGGGTAAGAACCATTCAGAATTGTTTTCTCAGATGGCGCAACATTGTTTACTGTCGCTACACGTAATTTGTCACGGTTTTGATCATAGAAACCTAAACCGAATACACCTACAGCGTTAGGTGAAGTTTTTAAGCGTGCCAATGTCTCTGTATAGTCACCAGCAATTTCAATTACACGGCCATCTTTACGGAATGTAGAACATGCCTTTTTCTTTGCATCTTTATCTAGCTTCGCAAATGCTTGGTAAGTTTCACAGCCAGCATCTACCATTTTCTCTTGGAATACTTCACGAGTACCGTGATTTGATGCAGGAATAACTAAAGTGATTGCTTCGTTTGGTAAAGTTGGGTCGATTTGATTCCAACGTGTGTATGGGTTTGGAACCAATTTACCTTTTGATGGTAATTCAGCAGCAAGTGCAGCAAATACGTGCTGTGGGCGAAGTTTGAATGCCGCTTTTTTCGCATTTGAAGCAAATACGATACCGTCATATCCAACTTTAATTTCTAAGATTTGGTTAACGCCTGCTTTTTTACATGCAGCCAATTCAGTACCTTTAATTTTACGAGATGCATTTGCAACGTCAATTGTGTTATCGCCTACACCATTACAAAATTGTTTCAAACCACCTGAAGTACCGCCTGAACCTACGACAGGTGCTTTAAATTGTGGGAATGTATTACCAAACTCTTCTGCAACAATACTTGCATAAGGCAGTACAGTTGAAGAACCAGCAATTTGGATCGTGTCACGAGCTGCATTTGCAGTTGTAGCGACTGTTGCCCCAGTAGTGAGTACCATAGCAAGTGCGATATGATTTAAGCGCATTCTCATCTCTCTTAATTGATGCATTTATTGGAGTACGCCACTTTTGTTTTTAAAGTCTTGTACTTTTTCGATATCTGCATTTTGATTTTAGAGTATGACAGTTAGGTTACATCTTTATGACGCTTTTATGATAATTGATGATTGCACATTGATTTAAATATAATTCTTTATTTTTCAATACGTAATGAAATTTATCAAAGTATTGGTCTTATATATTTCTACTTTGATATTCGTAAGAATTCATATCACTGTCATATTTTGTCTTATTTTCTTTTTTCAAATTCTCCTCTTTTTCTGAATGATACACATTTGCATGTTCTATTTTTTATTTCCTCATATTCCAATAATTGAAATTTCATTACATTTTTAGTCCGCTCAATATGCAAGTTTACATAAAAAAAAAGCCTAAAATGACCAGTAAAGCCAATGCGACATTTAATCCAGACTTGCCTGTGCATATGACTTTTGATGAACATGACTGGCACTTACTTGCAGAATATTGGTATCCGATTGCACTCGCTCGAGACATTACAGAACAGCCTTATGGCACCATGCTTTTAGATATGCCGCTCGTCATTTATAAAATGGGAGATGAACTGATTGTAGCTAAAGATGCGTGCCCTCACCGCGGCATGCCTCTCAGTTTAGGCAAGAATGATGGTCAAGGCGTGGTCTGCCGATATCATGGCTTACGCTTTGGTGAACATGGTCATTGTAATCGCATCCCTGCACATCCTGAGCACAAAATTTCACCTCGCTTTAACTTGCGTACTTATGCCGCTGTTGTGCGTTATGGACTGATATGGTGCTCACTTAGTGCGCCTAAAGGTACTGCACCAAATATCCCTGCCATGCCATATTGGGATGAAGCCGAGTTTCAGCAATTGGTGTGCCCAACGGTCGATTTTCAATGTTTTGCAGGCCGGCAGCTTGAAGGCTTTATTGATGTCGCGCATTTTGCTTGGGTACATCCAGAGACTTTTGGCGAACCTGAAAATGTAGAAGTACCTGACTATAAAACATTTGAGACAGAAACAGGCTTCCATGCAGACTATTGGAGTAGTGTTGGGCGCCACCCAATTGGATTAGAACAACGAGGACAAGATGGATTTCAATGGCTTCGCCATTTTGAAATTCATCTGCCTTTTACTGCAACCTTAACGATTCATTTTCCAAACGCCAGCAAGCAAGTGATTATGAATGCGGCATCCCCCATGACTGCTCGTTCTACCCGACTATTTGCGCCTATCTGCCGTAATTATGACAAAGACCTGCCTGTAGAAGATGCTTACGACTTTAACCTGAAAATATTTGAGGAAGACCGTCTCGTGTCGGAATCGCAAAAGCCTGAATATTTGCCTTTAGATTTAAGCATTGAAGCACATTTCCCAGCTGACCGTAGTTCGAGTATGTACCGCAAACTGCTGCGTAAGAAAGGTTTTAGTCCATTGTTTGCAGCATAACATCAATATCGTATTGCATTCACCTCACCCTAACCCTCTCCTACAAGGAGAGGGAAACTCCTTTACAAGCCTTATATTGGTTATAAATATTGTGGTATCTCATTCATCAAATGATAAACATCAATGACTATCGCGACTGGCGACAGGGATGTCGCTGTAAGGTAAAGGTCACATGGATGTACCTTTTGCCTGAGAAGGATTTTAGTTACTTTGATCCCTCAAAGTAACAATCTGCCTACGCAGTAAACTATCATCACTCAATGAAAAATTGCGGCCATGCAATAAATTAAGCGCCTTTTCATTTTTAAAAAAAAAGGAGCTCTTACGAGCCCCTTCTTCTACAATTACAAAATGACAATTAGTCAATTGCAGGTGTATATGTACCGTCAGCGATTGGGCCTTTGATACGGTCAGCTTCTGCAAGCACCAGAGCAAGCAAATTCTTCACGTTGTCTAAAGTCGCTACTGGGCTTAAAGTCGTCATTTTCAAAGATTGAACCTGACCTACTTTAGTAACACCAATATTCGCTTCACCACGTGCAAACAATTCGTCTGCTACGTTTTGGTTCAATGTATCTAACAATTCTGCTGGATAACCTTCAGGAATTACACGGAACAACACAGATGCAAATTGAGGATCAACCAACATTTCTAGACCATCAGTTGCATCAATATATGCTGCAACATCACGGGTTAAAGCAACACCGTGATCGATCATTGAACCATAAAGCTCTTCACCTAGTGCTTCAACCGTCATCCACAATTTCAACGCGTCAAAACGGCGAGTTGTTTGTAATGACTTAGATACTAGGTTAGGTACGCCATGCTCTTCATCATAAGCAGAGTTTAAGTACTCAGCTTCATAATGCATAAAGCGATAGTTCGCTTCATCTTTAAGCAAGAATGCGCCACATGAAATCGTTTGGAAGTAATGCTTATGGAAATCAAGCGTTACCGAGTCAGACAGTTCAATACCGTCTAACATTGAACGATAGTCATTTGAAAGAATCAGTGCACCGCCCCATGCTGCATCGATATGCATCCACGCGCCATATTTGTTGGTGATTTCACGAACTTCTTTCAATGGGTCAATTGCGCCTGCATCGGTTGTACCCGCAGTTGCAACTACACATGCCACGATTTTGCCTTCAGCTTGAAGGTGAGCAATGGTTTTCTCAAGCGCATCCATATCCATGCGTGCGTTAGCATCTACAGGAACAGTCACGACAGATTGGAAGCCCATGCCCATCATCGCCATGTTCTTTTGCACAGAGAAGTGCGCATTTTCAGAACAGATCACTTTGACGTTACGCATAGCATCAGATGGTACGCCATCACGCTGAACAGACCACGGATTGCCGTTTTCGTCTTTCCAGTTTTTCGCGATGCATGCATCACGCGCAAGCAACACGCCCATCAAGTTAGACTGTGTACCGCCAGAGGTGAATACACCTGCTTGACCTGCACCATAACCAACTTTTTGGCGAAGCCAGTCAATTAACTGAACTTCCATCAATGAACCGGCAGGGCTTTGATCCCATGAGTCCATAGATTGGTTTGTCGCGTTAATGAGCACTTCAGCGATTTGGCTTGTTACCATTGTTGGGCAATGCAAATGCGCTAAAGAATGTGGGTGATGTACTTTTAAGCTTTTGTTTAAGAACAGCTCAACCATACGGTCTAGTGATTTTTGTACACCCATACCTTCTTTAGAAGGATTGAATGCAATTGCACTACGAAGCTCTTTAATACTACCGCCGGTGTACATTTTGTCATTTTGCAACCATGCAGAAACGGCTTTTACCGCTTCGCCCATTGCTGACTGGTAGTCAGCAATGGATTGTGCATCATTGCAGAATAACGCTTTACGATGTTCTGCAAAATCAACCATTATTACGCACCTCGAGTTGCAACAAGTGCTTCAGCAAGTGCTTTCTTGAAGCGAACGATCACTTCTTCACATTCAGCTTGATTGATGATCAATGGGCAAAGTAAACGAATGACTGTACCGTTACGACCACCTTTCTCTAACAACAATTTGTTGTTGAAACATGCTGCTTGAATTGCTGCTGCCAATTGAGAATCACCTGGTAAAGAACCCATGTGATCTGCTTTTTGACGTTCATCAACAATTTCAACACCAATCATCAAACCACGGCCACGTACGTTACCGATACATGGGAATTCTACCGCTAATTTTTTAATTTCAGCTTGTAAGAAGTCGCCACGCTCTTGTGCGTTTTGAGCCAAGTTTTGTTCTTTGATGGTTTTGATAGTTGCAAGACCCGTACCCATCGCCAATTGGTTGCCACGGAATGTACCCGTGTGACCCGCTGGTTGCCATGCGTCAAACTTACGTTTAATGCCCAATACTGCAAGTGGTAAGCTACCACCTACCGCTTTAGACATTACAATGACGTCTGGCTCAATACCTGCATGTTCAAAGGCAAACATTTTACCTGAACGTGCAAAGCCCGCTTGTACTTCATCAAGAATCAACACGATGTTGTGCTTTTCAGTCACTTCGCGGATTTTCTTTAACCATTTTACAGGTGCAGTCACTACACCGCCTTCGCCTTGGATTGCTTCCAAGATTACAGCTGCAGGTTTCGTTACACCGCTTTCTACGTCTTCAATGAAGTTTTCGAAATAATACGTTAATGCGTCTACACCCGCTTCACCACCTATGCCTAATGGGCAACGGTATTCATGCGGATACGGCATAAATTGAACACCCGGCATTAAGCCGTTCACAGCATTTTTAGCAGACAAGTTACCTGTCATTGCTAAAGAACCGTGAGTCATACCATGGTAGCCACCTGAGAAGCTGATTACTGAACTACGACCAGTGTATGTTTTTGCTAACTTAATTGCTGCTTCTGTACCATCTGCACCAGACGGACCACAGAACTGTAGACAATACTCTTCTTTACCACCAGGTAATTGCTCAAGTAGTGCTTCAGTAAAAGCATCTTTTAAAGGCGTTGTTAAATCCAAAGTATGCAATGGGAGGCCACTTGCAAGTGTGTCTTGGATACTTTGAATTACCGCAGGATGATTATGGCCTAATGCCAATGTTCCTGCCCCAGCTAAACAATCGAGGTACTCTGTACCTTCAACATCAGTAACCCAACAACCTAAAGCTTTTGCTATCGCAAGTGGAAGTTTACGCGGATAGCTACGAACATTGGATTCCATCTGGCTTTGGCGAGTCAAATAGTATTCGTTAGTAGAATTAGTGGCAGGGTTTACAGAAGAAACGCTCATATCGAATTACCATCTCTGATATGGGTTGAAAGAAATAAGTCGGGTGACTTGCGGTCCTTTGACTCGGTGCTTTATGAGTTTCTAGTTAGCTTTAAAAGCTCTTTAAGTATGGGCTAACTAGGAGGCGGATGATACAGACTTTTTCAAGAAAATAAATCACTTTTATGATCAAATAAAAAGATAATTTAGAGAAAAAACAGATCTATTCCATGGATATCTTGAATTATCATCTTACAGTGTGACAAAACAAAGAAAACCTTTTTATTTTATGCTTTTTTACAACTTATGAATGATTATTGTAATCTTCAATTATTAAAACAACTAAGTACTTATTATTTAAATAAATATTCATCAAGCACTACATTTATTTTTCTTGAAAGATTTACAATCCCACCACAGATTTTCCTTTAATCCATCATAATCACCTTTTAAGATAACAGCATAAGCTAAATTAGTCATTCTGAAAGAAGAATAGGTCATAACAATGCGTAAAATTATCTTATCTACTGTTTTATTAGCATCCAGTCTAGGTTTGGCAGCAGCAACTCAAGCAGCTGACCCACTCAATTACAATATCGTGAATATTCAGGCGGATGCTACTCGCCAAGTGTCGAACGACCAAATGTATGCCGTTTTATATATTGAAAAATCAAATAAACAGCCGGCTGAACTTGCTACCCAAATCAACCAATTGATGACCCAAGCGGTGAACACAGCCCGTAAATACCCTGCGGTAAAAATCGAAACGGGATCTCAAAGCACCTACCCGATTTATGACAATGACAGTCGTAAATTGAAAGAATGGCGTGGTCGTGCCGAAGTACGTTTAGAAAGTACAGACTTTAAAGCAGCTAGCCAATTGGTGAGCGAGTTACAACAAAATTTCCAAACTCAATCCATCAGCTTTAGTGTGTCAGATGCACAGCGTAAAAAAGTTGAAAATGAACTGATGGTTGAAGCATCCAAAAACTTTCAACAACGTGCCCAAGCGCTCGCTCAGGCATGGAATAAATCAGGCTACAACTTAGTTAATATTAATTTAAATACCAGCAATTATGGTGGTCAGCCAGTTCCACGTATGGCGATGATGAAAGCTGCAAGTGCCGATGCTATTCCTGAACAAGAAATGGCAGGTGGTGAATCTAAAATCACGGTCAGTGCAAATGGCTCTATCCAGTTCAAATAATTAAATTCATTTTAAGAAACCGTGCTTTAGCGCGGTTTTTTTGACTATAAATTACACCTATTCTTTATTTAAATTAAAAAGTCTATTAGCTTAATCATATTCATAGTTTTAAATGATAATCATCCTTATTTAAATTTATCGCACGCAAGATTATGATACGCGCGCTCTCTCCATTGCTCACACTTTTATATATAGTTCAAGCAAAAAATCTCCAAAGCTTCAAAATTTCCCGTTATTACCGCTGAGTATTGCTGTAGGTATAAGCATGGTTGCCACTATGGCTTCTGCTGCTGAAAATACAGAGACCGCACAAGCAGATGTTTTACCGACCATCACCATTGAAACTCAAGGTAACTGGCTGGAAAACGCCAATGAAAAAAAGGTTCAAAAGCATGCCGGTGCACGAACCATTATTGATCGTAAACGCTTAAATGAAAGCGCAGCAACATCTCTAAAAGATGCGTTACGCCAAGTTCCCGGTGTTCAGGTTCAAGAAAATAATGGTACTGGCGGTAGCGATGTTTCATTAAATATTGGCGTTCGTGGCTTAACCTCTCGTCTTTCTCCACGTTCAACTGTGTTGATCGATGGCATACCGATGTCTTTTGCACCGTATGGTCAACCACAGCTTTCGATGGCGCCTGTCTCTTTAGGAAATATAGAATCTGTTGATGTAGTCCGTGGTGCAGGTTCTGTTCGTTTTGGGCCGCAAAATGTCGGCGGTATTATCAACTTTGCCACACGTAGCATTCCTGAAGACTTTAAAGGTACAGTGGCATTAAACTCTGAATATGCAACTGGTACAGATCAGGTAAAATTAAGTCCTAGTCTGTTTGTTGGTGGAACATTAGATAATGGTTTAGGTCTTGCCTTGCTTTATTCAGGTACTAAAGGCAACGGTTATCGCGAGGCAAACAATAAAAATGACATTGATGATGTCATGTTAAAAACCGCTTATGACATAACAGATCAGGATAAAATTGCATTAAATTTCCATCACTACGATGGTACAGGTGAAATGCCTGAAGGTTTAAGCACTGCTGAATTCGAAGTAAATCCATATCAAACGTCGCATTATCGTGACTTTTTCACTGGCCGTCGTTCAGATGTATCCTTACGTTATACACATAAAGATGACACGAATAACTTTGAACTTTTAAGTTATTACATCGATTCATTCCGTACCAGCAACCTTGAATCCACATTAACCAATGGTAATCATCGCTTAGATACCTCACCGCGTGATTATAAAGTCTTTGCCATTGAGCCACGTTATTCACGTAGCTATAGCTTAGGTAGCACGCTGAATGAAGTGACTGTAGGCTACCGTTATATGGATGAAGAAAGCACCGAGTTCGCAGGCCGTACTGAATACGCTGCAGATGCTGAACCCGGTCAGTTTATAGCACGTACCCGCAGTGCGGGTGGCACCAAAGCACACGCAGCTTATATCGATAACCGTATAGAATTGGGTAAATGGAATATTACACCCGGCGTTCGTTTTGAATCGATTGATACGCAAAACAGTTTTAGTGCCTATAAAAATGGCGTATTACAAAATACTGTTCATCCCTCGATCCAATCAGACGAATTTTTACCAAGTTTAGCTGTCCTATATAAAGCAACAGACCATTGGAATTTCTTTGCTAATGCCGGTGTATCTTTTGGTCCACAGCAATATAACCAATTAGCAACAACGCAAGGTACTACAGCAGTCACAACCCTAGATGGCTTACATCCTGAAAAGTCTAATAACTATGAAATTGGTACCAAATATTTAGGCAATGGTTTGAGTGCTGAATTGACTGCGTTTTATCTTGATTTTGACAAAGAACTGATTTTAGAACGTGATGCTGCAAACAATGGCATTTGGACTGACCTCGGTGCTACAAGTCATAAAGGGATTGAAACCGGTTTCAGTTATGACTTTGGACATTTAGCTGACACCCTCGAAGGCTTGAAAGCCTATGGTAATTACACCTATACCAAGGCGGTTGCTGAAGCAGGTAATTTCAAAGGTAAGGACTTGCCATTCTATTCACAAAATGTCGCAAACTTTGGCTTAGGCTATAAATACGATGCTTGGTCAATCAATGCCGACATGTATGCTCAATCTAAACAACGGGACCCAGGTAACCAAGATTCAGGCATCTACCAAACTGAAGAAACGGCAAATGGTAAACTGGGCGATATTCCAGGCTATTCAACTTTCGCTGTACGTACAGGCTATGACTTTGGCGGTTCGTTACAAGGAGTTAAAGTTGCCGCTGGCATCAAGAATGTATTTGATAAACAGTATTTCACCCGTTCATCAGATGCAACCGGTGGTAAATATATTGGTCAGCCACGTACCTTCTTCTTACAAACTTCATTCGACTTTTAAGCTGGTCTAAATATCAAAATCCCACCGCGTGTGGGATTTTTATTGAACAATACATATGGACATCCATATATTCATATGTAAAGATATATGTAAATCCATATATGCAGATAAACATGGAACAGACTGAATTTTTCAAATTACTTGCAGATGAGACTCGTCTGAACATCATCATGCTGTTGGCTTGTAAAGGTGAACTCTGCGTCTGCGAACTCACTGAGTCCCTTGAATTGAGCCAACCTAAAATTTCGCGTCATTTGGCATTACTGCGTTCATCAGGTGTGCTGAGTGATCAACGTAAAGGTCAATGGGTCTATTACTCCATTCACCCTGCACTGCCTACCTGGTGTACACAAATACTCGATGTCATGCGTCACCAAGAACGATTTAAAGACCTCGATTTAAACTCCCCGAAAGGCACTACCACATTGTGTGAAACGCTATGAATTTTTTATTTCTATGTACTGGCAATAGCTGCCGCAGCATTTTATCCGAAGTACTTTTTAACCAGCGTGCCCCTGAAGGTTTCCGTGCTTATAGCGCAGGCAGTAAACCTTCAGGACAAGTCCACCCATTTACCTTAAAAACCCTACATAACCTCAATCTACCGACTGAGGGCTTGTCGAGTAAAACCATCACAGCATGTGAACAATACCAACCCGATGTGGTAATTACTGTCTGTGGTTCTGCAGCTCAAGAGGCTTGCCCAATTTACTTAGGCTCTGCCATCCAAGCACACTGGGGTTTAGAAGACCCTTCCCATTTAGAGCTTGCAGATGACGTAAAACTTGCAGCTTTTCTTGATACCGTGGCGCATATTAACCGCCGTTTAGATGCTTTATTTGCGCTCGATTTTACGCAATTAAGTCGCGAAGAACTCAACCAAGAAATCCAAAATATTTCAGAGATCCAATAATGGCTGCTGCAAAACTGTCATTTCTAGACCGCAATTTAACGCTATGGATTTTTATCGCAATGGGGCTAGGCATTGCGATTGGCGTGTATGTTCCAAGTACTTCAAGAGCTTTAAATCAACTCAATATCGGTGATGTCAATATTGCGATTGCCATTGGTTTAATCCTCATGATGTATCCGCCTTTGGCTAAAGTGGATTACAAAGCGCTGCCTGAAGTGTTTAAAGATAAACGTACCTTATACCTATCACTGGTTCAAAATTGGTTAATTGCGCCTTGCCTGATGTTTATTTTGGCTATCGTGTTTTTACAACACTACCCTGAATACATGACCGGTTTGATTCTGATTGGTTTAGCACGTTGTATTGCAATGGTTCTGGTTTGGAATGATCTCGCTTGTGGGGACAACCAATACGTTACGGCTTTAGTGGCATTTAACAGTATTTTCCAAATTGCATTTTTTAGTACCTACGCATGGTTCTTTTTGAGTTTTTTACCGCCATATTTTGGTATCGAAGCACAAGTGATCCAAGTCAGCTTTTGGACCATCACACATGCAGTATTGGTGTATCTAGGTATTCCCTTCCTGCTCGGTTTCCTGACGCGTGCCATATTGGTAAAACAAAAAGGTCTGGATTGGTATAAAAATCAATTTATACCCAAAATCAGCCCCATCAGTTTAATCGCATTACTCTTTACCATTGTGGTGATGTTTAGCCTCAAAGGTGCAGATGTCGTGAGCCTTCCGATGGATGTACTGCGTATTGCCATTCCCCTCACAATCTACTTTGTGGTGATGTTTTTCATTAGCTTTTTGATGAGCAAATGGATGGGCAATAACTACGCCAAAACCACTGCGATATCCTTTACCGCAGCAGGTAATAATTTTGAACTTGCCCTCGCTGTTGCCATCGCCACCTTTGGCATTGCATCTCCGATTGCATTTACCACGATTATTGGCCCATTGGTTGAAGTCCCTGTGCTGATTGCATTAGTGAGTGTATCGCTATGGTTAAAACGCAAATGGTATAAAGAGAACTAAAATGAAGCTCCCCAATATTCAACTAGATTTACTTGAAACACCGAGTTTTGAACATGTTCAAGCAAAAGCACTTGAACATCCGACACGCATTCTGCTGCTATATGGCTCTAACCGTGAACGCTCATTTAGCCGTTTAACGGTATTGGAGGCGGGTCGAGTCCTTGAACATTTTGGTGCAGAAGTCAAAATCTTTCATCCTAAAGGTCTTCCTCTGCCTGAAGATGCTGAAACATCCCATCCTAAAGTTCAGGAATTACATGAATTACTTGCATGGTCTGAAGGCATGGTTTGGTGTTCGCCAGAACGACATGGTGCGATGAGCTCTATATTGAAAGCACAAATTGATTGGATTCCTTTAGCTGCAGGTGCCATTCGTGCTACTCAAGGTAAAACGCTGGCGTTAATGCAAGTCAGTGGTGGTTCGCAATCTTTTAATGCTGTTAACCAAATGCGCATCCTTGGGCGTTGGATGCGGATGATCACGATTCCAAATCAATCTTCCGTTGCAAAAGCATTTTTAGAGTTTGATGAAAATGATCGCATGAAACCTTCCTCCTATTACACTCGCATTGTCGATGTGATGGAGGAATTATATAAATTTACCCTACTCACACGTGGTCAATCTGCCTACCTCACAGATCGCTATTCTGAACGAGTTGAAAGTGCGGAAGAACTCTCTAAACGAGTTAATCAAAAGAACCTTTAATGAAAAACTCCTGCATCTGTGCAGGAGTTTTGGTCTAAAATATCCATCCGTTTCAACTTAAACTAATAATTTATAAAATAATGTCGTTGAATCTATTGTACCTGTATGGCTCAATGCAAATTGCGGAATGATCCCAGCTTTTATAAAGTTAAATTTTTCATACAGCTTTTCAGAGACATCGCCTGTACGCGTATCAAATACAATTAATTTCAAGTTCAAGTGTTTTGCTTTATTTTCTGCTAGTGTTAATAGTTGACGAGCAATGCCTTGCTGACGTGCCTTTGGATGCACCATAAGTTTTTCAATCTCAGTACGATGCAGCGCATTGGCTTTGGTGGCACGAACCAATTGTACTGTGCCCACAATTTCAACGCTTTGCAGCGCCACCTACAAAAAGGTTTTATGCTTTTGAATATCCTTTGCCACAGCAGACCAATATTCATCATAGGGCAACTTAGATTTTTCAGCAAAAAAACTCAGTGATGCTTTATCTTGCACACATTGTGCCAATAATTCACACAGTTGAGCCTGCTCATCTTTTAGATCTTGAATGTTTAAATATTGAATTTCGCTCATCTTCTTTTCCTCTTATTTCTATTTTTATCGTTATATTCAAATGGCATGCCATAAAAAATCCCGCTCGGAAGCAGGATTTTGATTTTCAATTTAGTAAATCGACATATGATTGCGATGGATCATTTCAAGTGATCGGGCTTCCCCTAAAACTTGATGAACTTTATCTGAGGCCAAACCTTTGACGATTTCTGCCGAGCGTGAACTGAAGTTTACACGACCTACGGCAACACGATGACCTTGTGTATCGACACATTCCACCACATCACCACGTTCAAAATGCCCTTCAACTGCTTTCACGCCTACAGGTAATAAACTGCGGTGATTATCACGTATTGCCTTTACAGCACCATCATCAATCACCAAACGTCCAGCTGTTTGTAAATGTGCAGCTAACCATTGTTGATGGGCTGTCACACGATCATTGTCCGTAATGAATAAGGTACCGAGTAATTCACCTGCCATCACACGTGAAAGCACATTATCGCTATCACCGCTCGCAATGACTGTTGGACAACCAGACTTGGCTGCCAAACGTGCCGCACGAACTTTGGTCAACATACCGCCACGACCGAATTTACCGCCGCCACCAGCCATATCGAATAATGATTCATCCATTGCACGTACTGTATGAAACAGTTTTGCGTCTGGATTGGAACGAGGGTCAGAGTCGAACATACCTTCTTGGTCAGTTAGAATCACCAAGAGGTCTGCATGTACCTGTCCAGCCACCATCGCAGCTAAAGTATCGTTATCACCAAAGCGAATTTCATCTGTCGAAACAGTGTCATTCTCATTGATGACTGGAATGACACGCCAGTCGATCAAGTGTTGCAAGGCATCACATGAGTTTAAATAGCGACGACGGTCTGCCAAGTCATCATGCGTTAACAACACTTGCGCTGTGCGTATCGAACGTTGTTCTAATACGCTAGACCAAGTATGAATTAAGCCCATCTGACCAATGGCAGCACAAGCCTGTAGACTGGGTAGATCTGTGGGTCGGTTGTCCAAATTCATACGAACCATCCCTTCAGCCACAGCACCGGAAGACACAAGAATGATCTCGTGTCCTGCATTGTGTAGTTCTGCAATTTGTCCCGCCCAATGCGAGATTGCATCCAGATCTAACCCTTTTCCGTTTGCTGTGAGTAGTGATGATCCGATTTTAACAACGATACGTTTACAACCCTTGAGCTGACGTTGCCCATCTACCACTTCTATCATCTTGTCCTCAGACTTGTTTGCTTTGACACTTATTCAGCAATTAACGTACGTAGTACGATTCTGCCTCATCATCACCGTCTTCAAATTCATCATCAAAGTCTTCACCTTGACCTGCCAGACGTTGTTGACGACGCATTTCACGATATGCTTCTTTCGCAGCAAGCGTTTGCTCACGTGTTTCAGCTTCAAGCTGATCACGGAACGCTTTAACTTCTGCAGCATATTCAGGATCTTCAGTTTCGCGTTCGCGTTGTTCTTCAATTTGATCCATCAGGTAGTACACAACGTCTTTAGTACCTTCAAACGTTAAACCTGAAGTTTTGAATACAGGGCCTTTCCACTGCAACTCTTCGAGAATGTGATCACACCATTCATCACGCGTTTCAGCCGCCAATTGGTCTACTTTATTGAGTACCAATACAACAGGTAATTTTGAAAGTGTTGGGGAGAATTTTTTCAACTCTTCCAAAATTGCTTTTGCATTGTACGCAGGGTCAGAACCATCAATTGGTTGAACATCTACGATGTGCAATAAAATACGTGTACGCGCCAAGTGTTTCAGGAATCGAATACCTAGACCTGCACCTTCTGCAGCCCCTTCGATTAGACCCGGAATATCCGCCATTACAAATGAACGGTGACTATCGGCATCAACCACACCTAGGTTTGGCACCATTGTGGTAAATGGATAATCTGCAACTTTTGGTTTTGCTGCTGAAACTGCACGGATAAAGGTTGATTTACCCGCATTTGGCATACCCAACAAACCAACGTCTGCGAGTACTTTTAATTCAAGACGAATTTCACGATATTCGCCTTTTGAGCCGTGTGTACATTTACGTGGAGAACGGTTGGTTGAAGATTTGAAGTGAGTATTACCCAAACCACCTTCACCACCTGCTGCCACTAACACACGCTGACCGTCAGCCACTAAGTCGCCGATGATATCGCCAGATTCTGTATCTACAATTGTTGTGCCCACTGGAACGAGCAATACGGTATCTTCACCGCCACGGCCTGAGCAGTTCGCTCCACGACCATTTTTAGCACGTTCTGCACGGAATTTACGTGTATAACGATAATCTACTAGGGTACTTGTGTCGTTGTCGGCTTGAACGTATACGTTACCGCCACGACCACCATCACCACCATCTGGACCACCAAATGGTACGAATTTTTCACGGCGAAAACTGGCTACGCCATTGCCACCGTCGCCAGCCTCTACGGTAATGACTGCTTCATCAACAAAGCGCATGTTTGCCAATCCTCTAAAAACTTTAAAACCGCTTATTCTGCCATATTTTAAAGAATTTCTCGAACAATATTATTCAGCAATACTATAAATTTCATTTATCTTGGTACTGATGCAAATTTTTAGGAAAATCCGCACCTCACTCGAAAATCTTTAGCTCATCATCAAAATACCTTTGATAACTGGCAAACGAATTTCACTCCCCATTTCCGAAAGCTATTTACGTGCATTTTCCTTAGCTTCAATAATTTCAGGCAAGGTTCGTTCAACCCAACCAATCAGATGCATTAACTTTTCTGCAGCCTGTGAGCCCATTAAAGTCAGTTGATATTCAACTTTGGGTGGCACGACTGGATAGACTGTCCGTAAGATAAAACCATCTTGCTCGAGCATTTTCAGCGTTTGAGCCAGCATCTTTTCGCTCACCCCTTCGATCCGCTGCTTAAGTTCACTAAAACGGTGTACCCCTTCAGTCAAACAACGCAAAACTAATACTGACCATTTATTGGTGAGATGTTCCAATATTTCTCGAGAAGGACAGTCCGTGGATAAAACTTGACCTAATAACTTACTTGTAGCGTATGTGTTCATTAAATCTTTCCTCAAAGTCACTAACTTACTTTTTGGTACGTACTTACATTTAGTAAGTTAACAGATTAAGATTCAACTATCAAGATCATTTATTCAACAATCAGAGGGTTTAAATATGAAAATCGCAATTACAGGTGCAACAGGTCAACTAGGCCAATTGGTCCTCCAATTCTTATTGAAAGAAACCGCGGCCGAAAACATCATCGCTTTAGTTCGCTCACCAGAAAAAGCAACGTCCCTACAAGCTCAAGGCATCGAGCTTCGTCATTTTGACTATGATCAACCAGACACACTGGTTCCTGCACTACAAGGTGTCGATAAATTATTACTTATTTCTGCCAATGAAATTGGTCGTCGTACTCCACAACACAAAGCCGTAATTGATGCTGCAGTAGAAGCGAAAGTTCCATATCTTGCTTATACCAGCCTGTTACGTGCAGATACGTCACCATTGGGTTTATCTCAAGAACATCGTGAAACAGAAAGTTTGATTCAAGCTAGTGGTTTAACCTATACCTTCTTACGAAATAACTGGTATGTCGAGAACTATCTTGCTGCTGCAGGGCATGTGGTTGAAACAGGTACCTTATTTGGTGCAGCAAAGGATGGGAAAATTAATGCAGCGACCCGTGCTGACTATGCTGAAGCAGCTGCAAAAGTACTTACAAGCTCTGGTCATGAGAATAAAACCTATGAACTTGCAAGCTCAGACAGTTTCACCTTGGCACAGCTTGCTGAAACCCTACAGCAAGTTTCAGGTCAAAATGTTCACTATCAAAATTTAACTGCAGAAGACTACACACAAGGCCTATTACAAGCTGGCTTACCTGCTGGTCTTGTAGATGTGATCGTCGATGCTGATATCAACAGCATTGACGGTGCAATGCAAAGTGATCGTAAGGACTTGGAACAGTTACTCGGTCACCCAACCACTACTCTACGCAGTGCTGTTGAAGCTGCTTTAAAATAAGATCAAACCAACAAAAAAGCCCGAATTGATTCGGGCTTTTTTTTGAGTTAAATCTAACTTATGGATGTACATTTTTTATCGGCAAATCCATATTCATATCTAAATTTGCCTTGGTATTACGCTCTGCGTTGTACATCGTGGCATTAAAGGTTGCGATTTTTCGCATGGTCATCGGGTCATTGAGTTTTAGCTGTGGTGCAAACTGATGTACCACATGCAAATCGACTTTTTCATTAAACTCAAAATACACAGGACCATTAAAATTAATTCGAATAGGAATGTTATAGGTTCTTTTCAAATGAAAAGGCACATCTAACTTGACAGGAATGTCCATTTTTAAGGGAAATTTCGGCACGAGTTTATTTTTAATCACCAAATCTGTGGTCGCCTCAAGCGGCATCGTCTGGTTAATTTGAATATTGGTGGAATAATCAATATCCACTGAGATCGGAACCTCTACACTAAACTGCAAATCTGCCAGATATTTTCCCTTTAAGGGTAGTTGCAGCTTCCGATCTAAAGCAATCTGCGTATCCAGAGTCCCAATAGACTGCGTTTGCAAATAATTACCAACGGAAATTTTGGTGGGTAGTGAATGCGACAATTGAATATCAGCATTTTTTGCACGTACTTGCATCGACGCATAAATATTTAAATACAACCAAAATAGTACCGCAACCAATAACGCAACTGCGATAAAACTCAAAATGATGCGCTTCGCCGATTGAAATATCCACATGGCTTACTCCTGAGCTTTCGCTTCAGTTTTGGCATGCTCTCTGTTGAGTCGCATTGTTTTTAATGGAATTACCAATTCACCCTTTTTAATTTGAACCAGCAACGTATTTTGCACATCCACTGTCGCTTTTAATGCTGTTTTAATTGGAACATTTAAATTACCTTCAATAGGAATATTGGTTTTTAAATTTGCATTCAGTGGAATATGTAGGTTTTCTTTCAGCACGGTTTTGACTGGCGCATCAAATTTTAAATGTACTTTTTGCTCCAAAGGCACATTCATATTTACTGGAATATCCAATTGTATCGGGATATCACCTTTGAGTGGCAAAGTCACATCCTGCCCCATGACTTTAACTTTCACTTTGGTATTCACAGGAAGGTTTTGATTCACTTTCAAAATTTCACGCACTGGAATCGTGGTCTTAATCGGGACTTGATTATCAAAATACACCCGTGGCGTCAGCGTTTGAGTTAAGGGAATATTTAAATTTTCATGTATCGGAATTTCAGCATTCACCCTCCCTGTCACGTCCACATCCAAGGCATCATGAATTTTGACTTCGGCTTGTAACGGCTCTTGCAGGTCAATATTGACGTTCTGATTTTCTAGCGGGATATAAATATTAAAGTGCTTAAACACCCAAATGGCGATAAGTACACCACAGAGCGCAGCAAACACAATAAATGCCAATCCACTGAGCATGTGCTTTGCTTGCAAACTAAATTCCTTTTGCTTTTTATTTTTTACAGTCTCATTTTGAACACATTATACAAACCAGTTTGCAATTTTTTGTATTTAATTCTTTAATAATTTCATTAACTTAAAACTTGAATATTTTAGTCAGCTTTTCATTATAAATGACTCACACTCATCTAACAGTGGCAGAAAAAACAAGAACTTTTGATGCTTTTGATCAATCCATTCGTCATCTATGCCTTAAGTTTTTAACCCATACTCTTTAGATAAAAAAAGAGCCTCAAATGAGGCCCTTTTTTTACAGCATGAACTAATTAAGCATTAGTTTCAGCAGGAACTTTTGGATAGCTTACGCCGCCCATTTGCTCAGCAATACGCAATACTTGGCAGCTATAACCCACTTCGTTATCGTACCAAACATAAGCAGTTAAACGGTTACCAGAAGCGATTGTCGCTTGAGCGTCAAACACACCAGCAGTACGTGAACCGATAAAGTCAGACGATACAACTTCAGTTGAGTTTGTATAACCGATTTGACCTTGAAGGTTAGAGTTGATTGAAATTTGGCGAATGTATTCATTCACTTCTTCACGGTCAACATCTTGACCCAAAGTAAGGTTCAAAATTGCAAGAGATACGTTTGGAGTAGGTACACGTACTGAGTTACCAGTCAATTTACCTTGAAGAGCAGGAAGTGCTTTAGCAACAGCTTTAGCAGCACCTGTTTCAGTAATAACCATGTTCAATGTTGCAGCACGGCCACGACGGTCAGCTTTATGGTAGTTGTCGATTAAGTTCTGGTCATTCGTGAACGAGTGAACTGTTTCAACGTGACCATTGATCACTGTGTACTTGTCATTTAACACTTTAAGTGTTGGTGTGATCGCGTTTGTTGTACAGCTTGCAGCAGAGATGATTGTATCTTCATCAAGGATGTCAGCTTGGTTCACACCGTATACAACGTTCTTCATGTCACCTTTACCAGGTGCAGTTAGAATGACACGTGCAGCGCCAGCGCATTTAAGGTGCTGTGCAAGACCTTCAGAATCACGCCATTTACCTGTGTTATCGATTACAAGTGCATTGTTAATACCGTAAGCAGTGTAATCAACTTCAGATGGGTTAGACGCATAGATCACTTTGATGAAGTTACCGTTAGCAATGATTGCTTCGTTTTCTTCATCAACAGAAATCGTACCTGCGAATGGACCATGAATAGAGTCACGACGTAACAAAGACGCACGTTTTTCTAAGTCACCGTCAGATGATTTACGAACAACGATTGCTTTAAGGTTAAGGCCACGACCTAGACCAGATTGGCTGATCATCAAACGTGCAAGGATACGACCAATACGACCGAAACCGTAAAGTACAACATCACGGTTTTCAACGTTAGTTGCATTGCCTTCGAGTGATTTCACAGCGTTAGCAACGAATGCGTCAACATCACCGCCTTTTTCTTTGAACTCAACAGCAAGTTTGCCAAGATCAATTTCAGCAGTACCGATGTTTTCGATTTTCGCTAAAGCTTCAAGAATTGGGAAAGTGTTCACAACTGAAAGTTCAACGTCAAGTACGCGAGTACGACGATGCGCTTTAAGAATTTGGATAACCGAACGGTTAATTAAAGAACGACCGTATACTGTAGCTACGATGTTTTTTTCACGATATAACTGACCCACTAGGGCAATCATACGTTCCGCGATTTCTTCACGGTTTTTCCAGCGACCTTGGTGCTCTGCATGTAGGGCAACGATAGTGTCTTTGCTCACAGATACGTCCTCTAATTAATTGTAAATCTAAGCATAAATTTCAAAACCCCACAATTGTAATGGAAAACTGAAAATTAATGAATCTAAAAGCAGATTTCGACAAGGTTATTTTGTTATATATTCACTATAAGTTTTCAAAATAATCATGATTAGTATTATGATTTTATAGCCGAAAGTTGAAAAACAGGCTTTTTCGCAGATTTTTGTCACAAAATTTCAAATGTAGTTTTATCAACCAGATTTCAGCACATTTAGCTCGAAGATGCACGAATATTTATATTTTTCAAATTGCGGTGTTTTTTATTTTGGTCAATTTATTGTATTTTTACTGATGTTAAGCTCGTAATAATAATTTCACATTTTTAAATGATTTTTAAGAATATTCGACGGAGTCTTACATTTGAGGTTTGAATAAAGGGTTTAGCCTTCAGCTGGAGGTACTCTTACGAAACGTTGTTTCTCATTTGGCAAAATGAGAAGCGTGCTTCATAAGAAAACCATCTTGCGGAGCAATGCTCCTCACCGCAAAACTCGTTCACTACCGTCAATTTATTCAAAGTATCGCAAAAACATTTTTTATTAGAAGTAACCTTGTCTTAACCCGAATCCCGCTTAAGCCAATGATTCCATAATTTGAATTGTTGGTTTATTTTGATGATTAAGTTGATATGCACATAACGATGCGTAAATCCCACTCAGAAATCCATGAATACTACGAGCTTTACTCGTCACTAAATTGTATTGTCCTTTCAATAAGCTGAATAACGTTTCTATCTTATTTCGTTGTCTTAAGTGATATTCATCTGATGCAGATAGTTGGATGGATTGCATGTTTTTTCGATGGTAAGTAATCAAATCAATACCTTGATCTTTTAACCTGCTTTTTAGTTCCTGGCTGATATAACCACGATCTCCATATAGCTTTGCTTCTAAGCCGTCAGCCAATTGCTCAACCATTTTTATGTCAGCTATATGCCCATTTGATAAAGCAGAACAAGCGATTTCACCAAATGGGTTCATCGCAATATGTAGCTTACAGCCATAAAACCAGCCCATCGAGCTTTTACCACGAGATGCTATTTGAGCTAATGATTTATGGCGTTGAATACGTTGATTTTTACAGACTGGCAAAGTCGTTGAATCAATCCACAAATATTGGGTATTTTGACCTTTCATCAGAGCCACATGTAAAGCATGTATTGCTAATTGGTGCATATTGATCAGATGAATCATCCGTTGGTAACATGGTAAGCTTTTAAACAAATGTCTTTTATCTTCTTTTAACCATGTGAAAAAGGCTTTGAAATTGCTGAAATAAGAACATTTATACCAAATGGCAATAAAGCAGATTTCTGAGATCGTCAGATGAGCACGTCTGATTCTTAAAGAATGGCTATTTTGTTTGAGAAAGTTCCAATAAGTTGCTTCAAATTTAAGAAAGAAATCATCAATTACGCAGAATAATTCGGTACTATTGAACATTAGGACTAGAGTTGTGAGTTTTGTGTGGTAACTCAACTGATGGCTCTAGTCTTCTTATTTTCAAGTTTATTTCTTATCCGCGATTCGGGTTGTCTTAGACAATTGCGGATAACATTACCGCGTATCGTTCTTTTATTTGGATCAAATTACGCCTCTAATGCTACTGCCTAACATTAGTTTTAAAGTCAGATCAATATTTAAAATTCTGTTAATTTTTCAGATTCTCAGCAAACTTTTCCAAATTAAAATCAAAGAAATTTACACTCAGCTCTAATATTTTCGGAAGTGCATTTAAACCATTCTCTCCAGCACTAATCGCAAAATATCTCCGATCACTAAAAGACTGCACCTTTAAGGCATTTTCACATGGCTCAAAATCAAGATTGACGAGCTGTGACGCATGTTCCTTTAGCAACATTAAAACCTGCATATAAGTTTGGCGCTTTTTTTGCTGCAGCGCTTTTAAAGCATCAGCTTCAAAGCTTTCATAATCCCCTGTTTTCGTCATGCGTTTGGAAAATCCAATATGTGAACCATTGGTACCCGTATTTTCTACAATCGCTGCTGTAGCAAAGACCTTCTGTTGATCATCAATCGGCTGCAGGAGCGCCTTCAGCGCCATATAAATTTGCTGTGACTGCTGATGATGAAACTCCCACTCATCTTCGTTTTGAATATAAAAAATGTGCGTCCGCCGTTTCAACAAAAGCACCTGCCAAGCCTGTAGTTGAAGTCGCAGTCGTTTCAACTCCAAATTTGCCTCAAACTCCGGGCAACTACTCAAGACTTTTAGACTCGTGATGAGCTTCTGAGATATTTGCATGCTATGGAAAAAGACAAAATCATAATGTATCTGCTCACTCAGTTGATATTGAACAGTCTGATGTAAGGGCTTCAAGATCAATGTATTGAACTGCTGCTCAAAAGCAGGTAAAACCGTCGCTAATTGAGTAGCATCCTCTACATGCAGCATTAAAAGTAGATGCTTATCTACCCGTGTATGTAGTTGCTGCATTAAATTTTGTAGATCTAAATGTATAAAACCTGCAATGGATGCCAACTTTGAGACTTGAATTTTTAATTGTTCGATCTGCTGATTTTCTAAAGCAGTAGTTAAATCTATGGCCACCCCATCAAAAACGTCGTCTGCTAAGGCCTCATTATGCTTTGTCGATAAAAACCGAGTTGCTGAATACTGCGTCGTCCAATCTAAATCAGGCGACAAAATATAAATAAACTCAGATGTTTGTACAATTTGTAAATATCGCGTTTTTTGTTCACGCTTTAAATAATATTTAAAAATCGGATGTTGCCAAACCTCAGATGATTTCGGGATAGTGGCATCAAAAACTTGCCCTAACATATGTGACTTTAAGAAAATTTCGATCAAGAAAATTTTAACTTGCAGAGCAGTGAGTTGACGTGCATCACTCGGCGCAATCAAATCCATTTCACGAATGATTTGTGCGGCATTTAAAATGAAATGCTGATGTAATACATTTTTTTCATACTGTAATTCAAAATCTTCTTCTGCATCTATTTTATTGATATAGAGTAGGTTTTCTTCTAATTTTCGCGCAATTTGAATACTCTGGGTCAATATCCTAAGTTCTTCGAGCTGTGTTGCCAAATACTGTGCATGCTCACGCATGACATCATATTTTAGTACTTTCATCAGCATGCCCAAATTCATCGGTACATTTCTTTGATACGACTGTGATGAAGACTCCCAACGAATACCTTTTTGCGATAACACCTGCTGTATCTGTGCTAAATTGGATTGATCAAGATCAGTGCATACTTCAGATACAATACTCCGCCAATGCTGATCCAACACAGGCTCTAGCTGTAAAAGTTTTGCGCTTAGATGAAATGGGACAACCACTGACTGCTTCCTGTATCTTGGTTCTTTAATCAATCTTTTATCGATTTCAGTTTATTTTTATCTAAAATAAATATTTTTGTACACCATCATTCAATGCTGTTCTTCCTAAACAATAAATTGAATCATGGCGTGTTTTAGTTTTCTAAGTTTAAGATTTTATTAAAAAACAGCAAGCATTAATTGTAAACTGATCAATTTATCGTACCAGGATTTTCAGTCTAAGAATCGATTCGATCATTTAACGCTTTTACATTTTTTGCTAGCGCACGTTCATTTTGCTTTTGTTTAAACAGATGCAAAACACCTTCTATCACCAATAACAATACCGCACCCCAAATTGGAATATAGGTCAGCCATTCTTCGGCTTCTACTCGCTCCCCCAATGCGATGGATGCAAAAGCTAACAACACGGGTTCTAAATAACTCAACAAACCAAAAATCACAAATGGCAAATAACGACTCGCCAACATATAGCTACCTAAGCCAAGCGCACTCAGAAAACCCAGTCCTAAAACCGCCAAAATCAGATACGGGAATAACGACATCAGCGCTAAACTATCGCTATGAATAAATCCTAAATAAAAGGCTACAGGCAAAATTAAGCAAAGATCCCACCAAAAACCACCCAAATGATCGGTTTTAAAGGTACGACGTAAAAAGAAATAAATTGGATAAGCCACAGCGACATAGACAGTTTCCCACGCGATACTGCCAATACGCCAAATTTCGTGGCCGACCCCTAAAATTGCCAATGCCACGGCAGCCATCTGCCATTTAGACAGCTTTTCTTTATACAGTACACATCCAACCAGAACCATTACTAAGGGCAATAGAAAATACCCTAAAGATACTTCTAGCCCTCGGCCATTAATTGGTCCCCACAAAAACAACCAAAGCTGTGTAGTACATAAAAATGAACTAATGATTAACCAAATGAGAAAGATCGGTTGCTTGACCACACGCCAAAAAATTTCACTGACTTTGTTTAAATCTTTCATCCACCACATAAATAAGGTTAAAAATGGCAAGGTCGCCAACATGCGCCATGCAAAAGTTTGCTCGCTATCTAGAGGTTTTAAAAAGATGGTAAAGAAATATAAAATACCGAAAGTGACCGATGCCAATACAGACAATGCAACGCCTTTATACATCTTTCACTCCAGTCCAAATGACTACATAATCTTGATATTTTGCTTGATCAATCAAGCTTTTCGCATGGACATTCTAGCAAATAAAAAACCATGCACAGGCATGGTTTTTTAGCATTTGTTCAATTATTTAGGTTTTAGGTTTCACTGTCTGCTTGGTATGAATAATATCTGATAAATCATAACCAACAGATTGCGCATAATTTAAATATTCCTGAATCACTTCCTGATCTGGATGAGCCGAACGAGAAAGCACCCACATATATTTACGACGTGGCTCACCCACCAAAACTGTTTGATAGTCTTCATCGGCTTTGAGTACCCAATAATCACCACGCCCCACAGGCAACCAACGAATGGCTTCTGGTAAGAAACTAACTTTTAATTTCGAGTTAAACGGTGCATTTTGTACAAATGCCTCGCCTAGTGATTGCTTCTTGGTACCATCTTTAGATACACAGCGATTATTTACATTAATGTTGCCATTTTCATTTAGCGTGTAAACCGCAGTCACATCACGGTCACAGCTTTTTTGAAAAACCATAGGCTTACGAGCTACTTCATACCACATACCTAAATAACGATCGAGCTCGACTTTTTCCACAGTCTGTAACGGTTTCGTCTGTGCATAGGCCATTGTGGCTGCACCCAAACCAATTAACACTGCTGCACCAAGTGCAATTTTTGCGAGTTTAAAACCAGCTTTCGGAAGATTCGTTGTTGTCATTTTTATGCCTCATTTCGATGCAAAACATTCGATGAAAATTAAGTAATTCTTTCTCTCGTGTTTTTACTCTAGCCGAAAAAATTGCTCTAAAAATCATTTTCTTGTCTGAATTATGTATGTCATTCAAACAATATTTCGCATCTTGTCTAACAAAATTATGAAATCATCTGTGCTTTTAAACGCAAGATTTCATCGCGTAAACGAGCCGCTTGTTCAAACTGTAATTCCTTAGACGCTTTTAGCATTTCTTTTTCCAACTTATTCATATGTTTTGCCAAAAGTTTTGGATCCGACATCAAATGACGCTCATCTGCAGTTAATGCCTTGGCCTGATCTGAAATTTTTTCATCGATTTCATCATCTGTCAGCACTTCACCAGTATCAATATCATTGACATTTTGGCGTACAGCACTACGTGGTGTAATGCCATGTTCAAGATTAAAGGCGATTTGTAAATTACGACGACGATCCGTTTCATCAATGGCTTTTTGCATGGAGTCGGTCATACGATCTGCATATAAAATCGCTTTACCGTTTAAGTTACGCGCTGCACGACCAATGGTTTGAATCAAAGAACGCTCAGAACGTAAGAACCCCTCTTTGTCAGCATCTAAGATGGCGACTAAAGACACTTCTGGCATATCTAAGCCTTCACGCAGCAAGTTAATCCCGACAATTGCATCGTATACACCTGAACGCAATTCATGAATAATTTTAGTTCGTTCAACAGTGTCAATATCAGAATGTAAATAAGCGACCTTAATACCATATTCTTTCAAATATGAAGTTAAATCTTCTGCCATACGTTTGGTTAATGTCGTAACCAATACACGCTCATTTAAGTTTTTACGATTATTAATTTCTGACAATACATCATCCACTTGCGTTAACACTGGACGAATTTCAATTTCAGGGTCGACCAAACCTGTGGGTCGAACCACTTGCTCAACGACTTGTTCAGACTTTTCCATTTCATAATGTGCAGGCGTTGCACTGACATAAATCGTCGAAGGAATAATCCGCTCCCATTCTTCAAATTTCATTGGGCGGTTATCAAGCGCACTTG
This sequence comes from Acinetobacter sp. YH12126, assembly GCF_013418745.1. NCBI lineage: Bacteria > Pseudomonadati > Pseudomonadota > Gammaproteobacteria > Moraxellales > Moraxellaceae > Acinetobacter > Acinetobacter sp. YH12126. The sequence goes on from NZ_VPBM01000005.1 coordinate 98,456, forward strand.
GTAAACGAAAACCGTAATTGACCAAATTTTCTTTACGTGAACGGTCACCTTTATACATAGCCCCAATTTGCGGAACGGTAACGTGCGATTCATCAATGATTAATAAAGCATCATCAGGTACATAATCAAACAAAGTCGGAGGTGCTTCACCAGAAGGACGGCCAGACAAGTGGCGTGAATAGTTTTCAATACCGTTGGTATAGCCAAGCTGCTGCATCATCTCTAAATCATAACGTGTACGTTGTTCGATACGCTGTGCTTCGAGTAATTTATCATTTGCACGAAAGAATCCTAGTCGTTCTGCGAGTTCTTCACGAATCGTTCCAATTGCACGCTGTAAATTATCTTTAGGTGTTACATAATGGCTTTTTGGGTAAATCGTAATACGTGGCACTTTACGGACCATTCTGCCAGTCAATGGATCAAACCATCGAACTGAATCAACTTCATCATCAAATAACTCTATTCGAATGGCATTTTGATCAGATTCAGCAGGAAAAATATCAATAATTTCACCACGAATACGGTATGTGCCCCGTAAAAATTCGAGTTCATTTCGGGTGTATTGCATTTCCACCAAACGACGGATGATATCATCACGGCTAATACGGTCTCCTTCCACGATATGCAGAAGCATACTCATATAAGCATTGGGATCACCCAGACCATAAATAGCTGAAACTGACGCTACGATAATTGCATCACGTCGCTCTAATAATGCCCGTGTTGCCGAAAGACGCATTTGGTCGATATGATCATTAATCGATGAATCTTTTTCAATAAAAGTATCTGAAGATGGAACATAGGCTTCGGGTTGATAATAGTCATAATAACTGACGAAATATTCCACGGCATTATGCGGAAAGAAGGCTTTAAACTCGCCATAAAGCTGCGCAGCCAAAGTTTTATTATGCGCCATAATAATCGTTGGACGTTGCGTGCGTGCTATCACATTTGCCATGGTATAGGTTTTACCTGAACCTGTTACCCCTAAGAGCAACTGATCATGCATTCCTTTTTCAATCCCCTTCACCAATTTCTCAATCGCTTGAGGCTGATCACCTGCCGGCTGATATTGTGTTACCAGTTCAAAAGGCTGTTCCTGCATCACACTCTTCTTCAACAGTTTTATATGGCTTTATTATGAGGGCAAAGTTGCACAAAACAACGCTAAATTTATGTAAATACCAGAGGCGTGTACAGACTGTAAAATTATAATTCAACGTAACCCCATAGATTTTTCTCATGTTTGAAAAATAATTCGCCTGATTTCGCATGTTTTTCTTGAGGAAACTCTTGGCTCTAAAAAAACTCAGGAATAAAGCGTTCATTTATCCCTTATTGATACTTGACCTATGTAAATTTCACCTGCAACATGAACAAGAGGACGCCACAGATCAAACTTATGACTTACCAATATCATGACGAAAGTATTGTTAAAAACCTACCCGAAGATACTATTTTTGTTTTTGGCAGCAATATGGCAGGTCAACATACTGGCGGTGCAGCGCGTACTGCCCTAGAGCATTTTGGTGCAATGAATGGTATTGGTCGTGGATGGGCTGGTCAAAGTTTTGCTATTCCAACAATGAATGAGCATTTACAACAAATGCCATTGTCTCAGATTCAACATTATGTTGATGATTTTAAAATCTATACCAAGAATCATCCGAAGACCAAATATTTCATTACGTCGATTGGCTGTGGTGTCGCTGGCTATAAAGTTGAAGAAATTGCTCCCATGTTTAAGGGGATTTCCAGAAATGTTATTTTTCCAATTTCATTCCGCCCTTTCGTTGAAAAAGCTTTACCTAAACTTACTTCGAAACTTCTACATACAATTTTTCGAGACTCGGTAATTTTTGCACCTTCGGCAGATGAATTGGTTGATGTTCTGGCCTTAACAGATAATGAAAAAAGTCTTGCAAAAATTGTGCTGAATACCCAAATGTACCCTACAGACAGCAATGGTCGTGACCGTATTTTTGAAATTGAAGATATTTTGCATGCAGTGAATGGGAAAATATTTGAGTTTCAAAGCAACTCAGAAGGCCCAATGATGTTTGGCGGCGTCATTTTAGCCCTACTTGAACTGTACAATATTAATGAAAAAGATTTCATTGATGTTTGGAAAGCTGAACGTGAAATCGCTGCACCAAGACCTGAAAATAAAGCTCGTAAAGCCAGCCGCTAAAGACTTTTTTCACCATATCTCCCCCCCTAAAAAGCCAAAGTCTACATTGGCTTTTTATCTAAGTTGAATTAACGACTTTTAGCGACTTAAGTCACATTAAAAATAAATTTTATTTTATATATCACATTATTTTAATATCATTTTTTCGTCTTATACTACTTGCTGACATTATCATAAAGAATGACGAGCACATAAAATAGACATGCTAGATTCTCCTTTTTTTGAGCTATCCCCCATTGCCATGTGGCTTGAAGATTACAGTGAAGTCAAAAAACAATTTGATCTCTGGCGTCAGCAAGGTGTGCAGGATCTCGCCACTTTTCTTCAACAAGATGAATCACGAATTCTGCAATGTGCAAGAAAAATAAAAATCTTACAGGTCAATACAAAAACGTTAGAACTGTATCAAGCACGTGACTTTGAACATTTATGTCAAAACCTTGATCTCGTTTTTCAGGCGGAGATGTGTCAAACACACATTAGAGAGTTGGTTGCATTGTGGAATGGTGAAACGCATTTTTCCCATTCTGCCGTGAACTATACGCTCAGTGGACAACGCCTAGACATTCAACTCAAGGGCATCGTGCTACCGAGTCATGAGCAGGATTTATCTGCCGTCTTAATTACGACTGAAGATATCACGTCTTATACCGAAGCTTGTCGTTTACAAGAACAAAGTCGTCATTTGGCAGAAGCGCGTTTCCATTATTCGCCAACCTCACTTTGGGTAGAAGATTTCAGCCGGATTAAAATAAAATTAGATCAGCTTCGCGCTTTAGGTATAGAAGATTTTGTGACATTTTTGGATGTTCACCCCGATTTTGTACAAGAGTGTATTAAGGAAATACTAATTGTTGACGTTAATCAGGCCACCCTTGATTTATTTGGCGCTCCGAATAAAGAAATATTGCTCAAAAATGTACATAAAGTATTTGCCAAAGAAATGCTTCAAACTTTTAAAGAACAACTGATTGAACTTTGGAACGGTAATTTACATCATCAACGTGAAGCTATAAATTATGCACTTGATGGCAGTATTCGCCACGTCTTACTACAATTTACTGTATTTCCCGATTATCTCGACGACTGGAGCACCGTGCAGGTTGCCTTAACCGATATTACCGCACGTAAAAAGGCTGAAAATTATCTTGAGTATTTAGGTAAGCACGACGTACTGACCAAACTCTATAATCGTTCATTTTATATCGCAGAACTCAAGCGTCTTGAACGCAATCAATTAAGTCCTGTTTCTTGTATTTTTATGGATTTAAATGGACTAAAAGAACTCAATGACAGTATTGGGCACGATGCTGGTGACAGTATCCTCAGACGTCTGGGCAACATTTTAAACCAACTTATTCAGCATACGCCCTATTCTGCTTCGCGCATTGGCGGTGATGAATTTGTCATACTTTTACCGGGTGCTGATGATGCAGCACTGCAAAACTGTTTACAAAGTTTGAATGAGTTGTTATTGGTCGATAACCAATTTTATTCAAATCAACCGATGAGTATATCGATTGGTTCTGCCACCAATATCTTGAATGAGCGAATGGAAGATATGCTTAAACGTGCTGATCTTGACATGTATCGTCAGAAAAAAAAGTATTATCTCAATAAAGACCGTAGAATTCAGTCTGAAATACGCAATTAAAAACAATAATTTGCAATAAAAAAGCCATGGTTTTAATCATGGCTTTTTTATTTAAATCTCTTAACGCTTACCCATCGAACGACGTGTACCGCGTGGTGGCATCCAAGTACGGTCAGCATAACGCTGAGGTTTTGGACGCATATCTTCAAAGATTTCATCCGAAGCATTATCTTCAGCTTTTTTAATCGGAAAAGGCAAATTAACTAAAGCCTTTTTCTTGGGAGGGTTTTGCGTACTCATACAAATAACTCAATTGAATCTGGTGCTATTGTACAAAAAAAATGGTTTTGGTGTAAAAGGCTTTAAGAGATTAACCACGATTGACATATAACGCCTCAATGATCAGCTATGACTTATATCTGTAGAGGAAAACAAAGCAAAAAACTACTTTGAATATGGTCGTTTTAAACTATTTTATTGACCTAAACAAATAAATTCACTGTCATTTATGTCAATAAATATTAAATATTTACAAATAGATAGAAGCATTTCTAAATTTCAAAAATGTTCGTTTTTTTTACACAAATACCTCATTAAAACCCTCAAACAATACAAATCAACAAGAATGTTACAGGACTATTACCTTTACTGTTGTTTTCTATAACATTTTTTACGCACTAATTTTGAATAATGGGCACTTAGAAAAATTATTATCAATTTACGGACATGGAGTCCTTTCAAATGAAAAAAAGTGTATTGTGCATTGCTGCTTCAATGGCTGCCCTACCTATGCTCAGTCATGCAGACTCACCATATTTTAGTTTAAAAGATGGCGATGGCTTCAAACGTTTTTCTGTCTCTGTTGGTGCTTTACATGTTATGCCACAAGGTAAAGCGCAGCCATTTCGTGTAAATACTGCCATCAATGAAGGCTATGAGGCAGAAGTTGGTGAAGTTAAATCACAAACAGTAAAAGACAATATTCGAGAAGGGTACAAAGTTCCGCCCCTACTAGAAGTTGCGCTAAATACTTTGGACACTGTTCCTGCTGCAATGAGTGGTAAAGCCACTATTTCAGGACTTGAACAATGGGACAATCCAGGGACCGGTCTTGAAGCAGACGATGTCACCACTCTTGGGATCATGACCAACTATTTCTTCACTGACAATGTATCACTAGAAATGAAAGCGGGTATTCCGCCAAAAGTTGATTTACAAGGCTCAGGAAAAATTTACGCACCATTTTCAGCCATTGCGAAACCACTAGGCGGTGCACTGGGAAATCTTGAACTTGAAAATGATATTTTCATTACCGACTTAGGCGCACATGGTGCAGCAGCTTCTGCACGTGCATGGACTCCGGCTGCTGAAATCCAATATCACTTTGGTAAAACTGGCGTCAATAAATTCCGTCCCTATGTGGGTCTAGGCGTGATGTATGCCTACTTCAATGAATTGGAAATGAATCCACAAATTGAGAAAGATTTGATTGCCGCAGGTCACATGATTGCCAACATTAAAGAAGGTAATGCAGGCGCCTCTTTGGAAGGAAAACCAAGTAAGGCAAATCCAAAAGTTGATTTAGAGGCAACTGATGTATTTGCTCCGGTTGCGACGGTGGGCTTCACGTATGATTTCAATGATAAATGGTTTGCTGTTGGTTCTGTCAGCTATGCACACCTTCAAAATGAAACCACCATTACCGTTACAGATGCGACACACGGCGAACTGATCAAATCTAAAGCCGATATTGAAGTAAATCCAATTCTTGCGTATGCAGGTATCGGTATGCGTTTCTAATTAATAACCTGAATATAAAAAAGACGGCTACAGCCGTCTTTTTTATTAGGCTATATATGGTCTTTTATTTTGAATTATCTCTTCAACCTCTTTTAAACACTTTTGAATTTATGCTGAGGCAATTTCCTTTATTCATCCATAGTTACCTATAAAAAAAATTTATTGTTTGGTGAATTAAATTTAATCGCAACTCTGCGTTTATTCGCATACCATTGGGTTAAATTTAAAGAATGTAGCCTGCTGTATGTCTGATACTCGTTTCTCAAAGCCCCTGATTTACATGCTCATTGGCAGTGCTATTATTTTGGCATTGTCTTTAGGGGTTCGTCATGCTTTTGGCCTCTATCTCGTGCCGATGAGTGATGAATTCGGTTGGGGACATAACGTATTTAGCCTTGCCATTGCCATGCAAAACTTAATTTGGGGTGCTGTGCAGCCGATTACTGGGGCTTTTGCAGATAAATATGGCAGTAAGATCGTGGTCGCCGTCGGTGGTGCATTATATGCCCTCGGGCTATTACTCATGGCCATCAGCTCTACCGGTTTACTTCTTAATTTAAGCGCAGGTTTAATTCTAGGTTTGGCTCTCTCGGCCACTTCCTTTCCTGTTTTGCTTTCGGCAGTTGGACGTGCAGCGCATCCAGACAAACGTAGTTTAGCCATGGGTATTGCCAGTGCCGCAGGTTCTTTTGGTCAGTTCATTATGCTGCCCTCTACATTACTGCTACTGCAAAAATTTGGTTGGTCTTCGGCTTTGGTGGTCAGCGCCATTTTAATTGCGCTTATTATTCCTTTAGCTTGGATGTTAAAAGCACCAATGTATGTTGCACCAAATGCAACCAATACGCATGAAGCCTCTCTAACATTTAAACAAATTTTGCAATTGGCTTGGGAGCATAAACCCTTTTGGTTTTTAGCACTTGGTTTCTTTGTCTGTGGCTTCCAAGTGGTGTTTATTGGTATCCATCTGCCGGGTTATTTAATTGATCATGGCTTTAATACCACTACGGGCACTATTTTCCTCGCGCTTGTTGGACTGTTTAATATTGTCGGCACCTACACAGCTGGTTGGCTCGGTGGCAAATATTCCAAACCAAAGCTGTTAATGGGACTTTATGGTTTACGTGGCATTGCCATTATTGCCTTTCTTTTGCTGCCTTTAAGCACATGGACAATTTATGCTTTTGGCGTCATTATGGGTCTATTATGGCTTTCTACCGTACCACTCACCAACGGTATTGTGGCCAATATGTTTGGCGTTAAATATCTCAGTATGCTCAGTGGTATCGTGTTCTTTACTCACCAAGTCGGTTCATTTTTTGGTGGCTGGTTGGGTGGTGTGAACCACGATATGACCGGTAACTATAATGCCATTTGGATTTTTTCGATTGTCCTGAGTATTTTTGGGGTATTGGTTCATTTCATGGTTAATGAGGAAAGTGTCATTCATGACTAATTCAACATTATGGTTCAGACTCAGTATTGCTATCAGTATTCTGGCCTTGTTAGCCTTATCCATCGGCTTATGGAGCCAAACACCTGAATTATTTGAATACTTTAACCAAGCGTTTTGTGCGCATTAAAGACGTATTGAAATCTTAATTCCGATCCAAACTGCTGTTTTATCAACACTACAACAGCAGTTTTTTAGCTATTTTCTACACCATTAAATAAAAGCTGCATTTTCAGCATATTAGTATTAATAATAAGTTTTTTCATAAACTTAGCTTATTTTTTAATTTTCCAACCTGCACTTTCTTCCATAGATTAAGTCTCAATAAAGAACAATTTGAGAACTTATGAAATGACCGCATTAACTCAACTTTCACAAGCTATCCATGATGCTCCGCGTTGGCATCAAGCAGAACATTTTCAAGATGGCAATGAAATTCGTATTGAAGTGCAACATGACCAAGCTTTGGGGGCTGTGGTTTATGGTTTAGATGCGCGTAAAGCACAGTCTGGGGAAACCATCTACCGTTTAAAACAAGCGCTGGCAGAACACTTGATTTTAATTTTTAAACATCAAAGTCTAGATGATTTACAGTATCTCGCGTTTGCAAGCTACTTCGGTTCAATCTTCCGTCCCGGTGCAGATATTCCAGTGTTAGCGTCACAAGATGATACCGGTACACCACCAGACGTCGTACCTGTTTCAAATGCAGTCGGCAAAGGTGACTACACTGGACATGGTGAATTGGCTGCGCATGCAGACCATCAGTGGACTCCGCTGCCATCTTTTGGTTCATTACTCTATGCCATTGAACTACCGCAAGACGGTGGACAAACCTCATGGTATAACACCATTAAAGCCTATGAAGCTTTAGATGAAGCGACACAAAAACACTTAGACCAACTTCAACTCATTACCTATAACCCATTTGTCCGTGCCAAAAATAATAAAGGCACAACGGGATATGGCGCTACACCGCTTTACCGTTTCAAAGACCAACCGATTGTTGGACATGCCTATCCACATCCGCTTGTACGTACCCATCCAGAAAGTGGCCGTAAAGGGCTGTGGTTAAATGAACGGTCTGAAGTGGAATTGGTTCATTATGATGATCAGTCAGGCAGTGAATTGATTGCATCTTTACGTGAACATTTATTGAAACCTGAGTTTCGATATGAACATCAATGGGAAGAAGGTGACATTGTATTTTGGGATAACCAAGCCACTTTACACTCACGCCGCCCTTTCCCTTCAGACCAACGCCGCTTATTAAAGCGAATTAGTCTAGCAGGAGGACGACCATACTAATGTTGAACTTCATGCCAACAATAAAAATAAATAACCCTGTAAAATCCGTGTTTGAGCAATAACTCCAAATAATTAAAATTTTAAAACAATAAGAACACTGCTCAAATTACGGATGATCTATATCTAATGCCTTAAAACCTGAAATTAAATGATCTAACATCGCACGCACACCCGGCAGCATGCCTTGTCGTGTCGCGTATGCAACATGGATGACCCCTTGCGGCAATTGCCATTCAGGAAACAGTTCAATTAACTCACCACTTTTTAAAGCATCACGTACAAACACTTTGGGCAAAGAAGCGATTCCCACGCCAGAAAGAGCAGCAGAAATCATGGCACTAAAACTGTCAGTTCTTAAGCGTGGATGAAATTCAATTTGTTGGGTTTCACTTTTTTCACGATGTCGGAAATCCCAAAAATGTTTAGGCCGATCAAAACCAATACACGGAAAATTTTGAATCTCAGCCAATTGCTGTGGTATTTCACGCTCGAAGAAAAGTTGTGGCGATGCCACCAAAACATGATCCCAAGCATCTAAATCTCGAACGATCAAATCACTATCCATTAAAGGCATATTGCGCACACGAATGGCTAAATCTACGCCTTCCTCAATGACATCAACCCGATGATTGGTCGCCATCAGGTGCACACTGATGTCTGGATATTGCTGCATAAAATCGGTGACCATTTTTGCAACAGGCATTTCCACTAAAGCCACAGGACAAGAGATTTTAATTTGGCCACAGAGTTGGTCATTCAACGTACTAAGCACAAAGTTTTCCGTTTCGCTGACTTCCTCTAAAATTTTTAAGCAATGCAAATAGAACTGTTGTCCTATTTCAGTTACTGTAAATTTTCGCGTATTACGCTGAATCAGACGTACACCCAAACGGGTCTCTAATTCTGTGATACGGCGTGATAGCTTAGATTTTGTAATACCCAATGCTTCACTGGCTTTGGTATAACCTTGGTATTTCACCACTTGCACGAAATAGTAATAGTCATTTAAATTTTGCATCATTGTTTCATTTTTAGAATAATCTGTTGAGTTTTTCGCCCTGTCATTCCCTCACTATACCTCAATAATAGATCTCAGAAGCAATAAATTGAGGGCTGAATTATGAATTCAATCAAACGTGTTTATCATAGTGATCGTAGTACTTGGGTGGGCGATGGCTTCCCAACAAACTCTATGCTCCCTATGCAAGAAATGGGCAATCAAACCAGTCCATTCCTCGTTATGGGCTATACCGGCCAATATCATTTCTCTCCAAGTCACCATCAACGTGGTGTTGGGTCACATCCACATCGTGGCTTTGAAACAGTGACCATTGTTTATGAAGGAGAATTGGAGCATTTTGATTCTAAAGGAAATCACGGCAGCATTGCCAAAGACGAAGTGCAATGGATGACTGCGGGTCGAGGCATTATGCATGAAGAACACCATTCTAAAGATTTTGCCAAAACTGGCGGAAATTTAGACATGGTACAACTTTGGGTCAATTTACCTCGTCATGCGAAAATGACTGAACCTCGCTATCAAGAACTGACAACAGCCAATATTGCTGAAGTAAAGCTTGCACAAAATGCTGGCGTGGTACGCGTCATTGCTGGCCAATTCGAAGATACATTGGGCGCCGCTGAAACCTTTAGCCCGATGAATGTATTGGATGTGCGCTTGAATGCAAATGCTGAACAGGAATTTTCATTCAACCCACAGTGGAATAACATGATTTTTGTATTAAGTGGGGCGATCGAAATTGAAGGTCAACGCTTTGATGCGAAACAGACTTTATATGTGAGTGACCAAGTATCGTCCTTGAAACTTAAATCTTTTGAAGCAACAAAACTGCTTATTTTAAGTGGCGAAGCTTTAAATGAACCGATTGCGGCACATGGACCATTCGTCATGAATACTGAAGATGAAATACGTCAGGCATTTTATGAATTTCAACATGGTCATTTTGCTTAAATATTTCCACGATAAAGTCCCAATAAAAAAACCGCCTTCTGGCGGTTTTTTTATATCTATGTTGGTATGAATTACGCATCACGCTTTCAACAGATTATTGCGTGACTTTTTGATAAAACGCATCTATTGCATTGACCATTTGCTCAAGTCCCGGCTGTTCCAAAGGATAATGTCCTGCATTTTTCAACAGCACGACATCGACTGGAACTTGGTGAATCCGTGCTAAAAATGGCTGACTTAAAGCCAAAGGCGTCCAGCGGTCTTGTTCAGGCTGCGTTAGTAAAATTGGGCAGACATCAAACTGCTCCGGTGGCGTGTCATTTTTATAATATAAATACGAATCTAGAAATTTAACCGATACACTATTCCCTGCGGATGTTTTATCTTTTAAAAAGAACTGCAATGCTGCGTCATTATTCACCAAACGATGCATTTTACTTACCCAACGCATCGGCATTGGTAATGCTGAAAATGGTGTATGTGCCGTCACATGAGCCACTGGACTGCCCACACGGCTCATAAATTTATTTAAAGAGACTTGATCACGCACGGTTTTATTTGAAGTGTCTAGAAAGGTCATACCGACGATACCTTTCACCTTTTTATTTTTTGCCGCCACGTGATAGGTCAACATACCACCTGCACTAAGCCCATACAAAACGATAGGACGATGATCTTTTTGTAGCTCGGCTTCAATGAGGTCATTGCCTGCTTGAACCCAATCATCATAACGAATTTTTGAGCCCTTTTTGACTTGGGTGAGGCCATAACCGGGCATATCTATAGCGATCGTTTCATAGCCACGCTGTGCCAAAGGATGACCCAAAATCATCGACATTTGTCGACCATTTGTTCCTACACCATGAAACAGAATCACCTTCACTTTTGCATGTGGATTTCGATAAGTATCTAAGTGAACAGTATGACCCTGCCAACTCCACCACTCTTCTTTGGGTCGCTGCGTTTCTGTTAAATGGTATTCTTTGGGTAGATAGTGCTGAATGCCCTGCCAACTGTTTTGATCTGTATAACTTGCTAATGCTTGTGAAGCAAGTAGCTGATCATCTGCAAATGCCATGATTGAAAGTAACGATGCAATGCCACTCATCAACCACTTCAATAAAGTGCTCAAAATTTCTGATAAGGTGTCTGATTTTGGAGAAGTCATTTTTAGACAATTTTTTATGTGTATGTACTGATGCTAATCAGCGGCGGAAACCGACGCCATGTGCATGTGGGACAGCACTATGTCACTTCGTCCAATTATCTTTTTCCCTGCTAAGCACTTCAAAATATTTTTGAAGCAGGATTTACATACTCCTGCAATAATCAGCCTTTAAGATCTTTTAACATTCAAGCTTTTATCCTTTAGAAATTCATAACCTTACTTTTGATTTTAAATATTGGTAACGCATGAGCCAGTCCAAACCACAACGAAACCTTGTCATCTTTCTCACCTTTTTAAGATTAGGGTGTATTGCATTTGGTGGACCTGCGGCACATTTGGTGTTGTTTTTTCAATATTTTGTGAAACAAGAAAAATGGATAACAGAGCATGAATATGCGCATTTGCTTGCCTTGGCTCAAGTCCTTCCAGGCCCAACAAGTAGCCAGCTCGGCATGGCAATTGGATTTCAACTCAACCGCTACCAAGGTGCTTGTTTTGCATGGTTAGGATTTACTTTACCTTCAGCCCTGCTGATGTGTGCCGCGGCCACTTTAAGTATAAAACTCAGTAATCAACTCTCAACTTTATTCTTTCATGTTATTCAGTTAATTGTACTAGCCGTTGTTGCATGGGCATTTTGGCAAATGATGCGAAGCTTCTGTAAAACAAAATTTCAGTATCTAGTCATGCTTTTAGCTGCATTTTTTATTTATTTCTTTCAATTTTCTCTAAATCAAGTTTTGGTGATTTTATGCGCTGCAATTATCGGTTTAGTTTTATCGTCAAATCAATTACGCAGCCAAAAGCCAAATATCGCCGAAACAGTTCCACCCAAACATGACAATTTTAGCCCGAATGCACATGAAAATACTCGCACCTCTTGGCTTTGGCTTCTGGCTTTTATCTGCCCCTTTTTCGTTCTGCCATTCTTCGATATACAACATAGCAATATATTGGCATTTAGCTTAGAAAGCTTCTACCGCACAGCGTCCCTCGTCTTTGGTGGTGGACATATTATTTTGCCATTTTTACATCAGGACTTTGTCTCGACAGGACTGATCAGTAATGAAAATTTTGACTTAGGCTATGCCCTTGCACAACTCATGCCGGGGCCTTTGTTTAGTTTCGCCGCCTATCTCGGCACACTTTTACCCATGACTGATGTGCTACTCTTAAATGCTGTACTCGCGACTGTGGCGATATTTTTACCATCATTTTTATTATTGTTTGGCTTATTACCGTTTTGGAATAAGTTGATGAAATACCCGATGCTTTTTGGCACCTTAAAAATAATCAATGCTGCTGTCGTCGGTCTATTACTGTGTCTACTATTTCAAATGAGCCAGAAATACATCATTCAATGGACGGACTTTATATTTGTTGCCGTCGTTATTGCTTTACTTCACAGCAAGCTGCCAGTCTGGTTTAGCTTAATAAGCAGTTTTATCGGCTATTATGCTTTTTTAACCTTTCTACCTTTTTAAACTTAAGCAAAAAAAAAACTAGAACTAAAGGAGTAAATTAATCCTCACCGATTAAACTTGCGCCCTTGACCACGGTCTTCCCCTCAACCTGATCCAGTTGATAATGCTGCACATCACTATACTGTTTGATCATTTCAACTAGTTCATTGGAATGTGTGGTCAACCAAAGCTGCGTATAGTGACTTGCTTCAGCAATTAACATCGCCAAGGCAGGTAATAAATCGGGATGCAAGCTGTTTTCTGGCTCATTCAGTGCCATAAAATTTGGGGGTCTTGGACTCAACAAAGCCACGGCTAAACATAAAAACCGTAACGTCCCATCTGAAAATTCTGCACTTTCTAAAGGTCTTAAGATCCCTTGCTTTTGCATCATCATTTGAAAGCGCCCACCCATTTCCTGCACATAAAATTGGGTCTGCGGAAAGGCTTTTTCTAGTACTTCAAACAAGGTTTCACTGTTACCTCGCTCACGCAAGGTTTCAAAAGCTGCGGCTAAATTTGTACCATCATGCGCTAAAACCGGCGAACGAATGCCCACCTGTGGGACACGGATCGGTGAATTTCCACTGACTGAAAACTCATGATAAAAGCGCCAGTTTTTCATGGTCTCACGCACTTGTGAAACTTCGGGGTATAAATGTGGATCGGACAATTGTCCAAACACCGACTCTTCAGGTGTTAAAGACATCGGATAAGCAATCCGTTCTTCATCAACATTTTTAAGAAATGCCGCTTGGTTGGTTCTTTCCAACAACTCACTCATTTTTCGACGTTGATAGCCGCTTAACCAAATCCCTTCAACTTTGACCAAAGGATCGAGTGCAAACAAGGTGATGAGCGGTTCAGGAAAACCAATTTCAAGTTGATATTCATAATGCTCCATTTCCACAGCAAGCTTCATGCGCTTAGGGTCTTTTGATCGATCACCCGCACGGTGGCCACCTGCCCACATGATTTTTTGAATCCCGCCTTCATTTGCAATTGCTTGGGATAATTGACCATTTGCAGCTTCATGCAAGAGACGTACTGCTTTATATAGATTGGATTTACCACAACCATTCGGACCACTGACGATATTTAGACGCGACAAGGTCAGATTCATATGATGAATAGATCGAAAACCTTGAATAGTCACTGAAAGGATCATCATGGGCCACCTAAAATGAGTTGGAAATGCTGATGATTATAAGTGGATTGAATGTATATTTTGCATGCACTTTATCCTAACCATAAAAAAACCCGTAAGCCGAAACTTACGGGTCTTTCATTGTACATTCTAAGTTCAATTTAACCTTAGAATAAACGGTTCATACCATTCAATGTTGCAACACGGTACGCTTCCGCCATAGTCGGATAGTTAAATGTGGTTTCTACAAAATATTTAATCGTATTGTTCGGGCTGTTCATCACGGCCTGACCAATGTGAATAATTTCCGCAGCATTATTACCGAAGCAATGAACACCTAAAATTTCTAAAGTATCACGATGGAACAAGATTTTAAGCTCACCCACGGTGTCGCCCGTAATTTGCGCACGTGCCAAATGACGGAAAGATGCCTGACCCACTTCATACGGAATTTTTTCTTCTGTTAACTGTTGTTCAGTTTTACCAATCGATGAAATTTCAGGAATCGTATAAATACCTGTAGGAATATCCGTTACAGGTGCAATTCCTTCTTCACCGCTCATGTTAGAACCAGCACAGCGACCTTGGTCATATGCAGCAGATGCAAGTGAAGGCCAACCGATTACATCACCCGCAGCAAAGATATTCTCTACTTCAGTTTGATATTGATCATTCACGGTTAATTGACCACGGCTGTTTGGTTTAATACCTACATTTTCTAGGCCTAAACCATCTGTATTACCAGAACGGCCGTTACACCACAAAATCGCATCCGCTTTAATTTTCTTACCACTTTGCAAGTGAAGAACCACATGATCATCATGTGTTTCAAGATGATCAATCTGTTCGTTGTGGCGAATCAGTACACCCTGCTCACGTAAACGATATGACAATGCATCTGAGATTTCATCGTCTAAATAACTGAGTAATTTGTGCTGTGTATTGATCAAATCAACTTTGTGGTCTAGACCAATAAAGATAGAGGCATATTCACAACCAATCACACCTGCACCATAAATGATGATTTTTTGGATTGAATAATCCAGATCCAAAATTTTGTCTGAATCAAATACGCGAGGATGATTAAAGTCTAAAGCGGCTGGACGGTAAGGACGTGAACCTGTAGCAATCACTAATTGCTGGAACACTAAAGTTTCCGTCATACCTTCATTGCTAAAAATCAAAACAGTGTTTTGATCTTGGATATACGCACGGCCGTGGAAAATATCAATTTTATTACGGTCATAAAAACGTGAATGAGTTTCAACTTGTTGTTGAATCACTTTATGCGCATTACGTAACACCTGTTTCATCGTGAACTGTTTCCATTCACCGACTTTTTGGAACATAGGGTCACGTTGGTAACGTAAAATGCTTGAAACGGTCTGACGCAATGCTTTACTTGGAATTGTTCCTACATGGGTACAGTTACCACCAAGCTGTTCACGCATATCTACAATTGCAACTCGCTTACCTGATTTAGCAAGTTTCATTGCAGCGCCTTCACCCGCAGGGCCAGAACCCAGAACTACCGCATCGTATTTCACGAAAGTTCCACTAACGACCTCTTTCTTACGTGGCATTCAACGCTCCTTTACAAATATTCTTTAATCTAGGCTGTATTATGACGTATATCCTAACTTTTTTGGATATTTAGCTCACATATATTATGTGATAACCACATTTATTATATGAATATCGTTTTCCCCCTATTTAAGCTCAAGTCCGCTATAATGATCGAGCTAATTTTTTGAATATCTCCTCGTCAAAAACAGTGGAAAAGTTGAATATGTCTGAGAACCGTAAACCTGTACAGGGTGTAAAACTTCGTGGCGCAGAAAAAGTCGCTCGCATACCTGTGAAGGTTGTGCCAACGGTTGAAACGCCTCGTAAGCCTGACTGGATTCGGGTCAAAATGGCTGCCCCTGATGAAGTTCAACGTATTAAAACAACTTTGCGCGCACAAAAATTACATACCGTGTGTGAAGAAGCGGCTTGCCCGAACTTACCTGAATGTTTCGGTGGCGGTACTGCAACCTTTATGATTATGGGCGATATCTGTACTCGTCGTTGCCCATTCTGCGACGTTGCGCATGGTCGTCCTAATGCTCTTGACCCAGATGAACCACGTCACATGGCAGAAACCATTGCCAATCTTGGTTTGAAATATGCCGTAATTACGTCGGTCGACCGTGATGACCTAGTTGATGGCGGCGCACAGCACTTTGTTGACTGTATTAAAGAAGCTCGTGACTTGAGTCCAAAAACACTTTTGGAAATTCTAGTTCCTGACTTCCGTGGTCGTATGGATGTTGCCCTTCGTATTATGACGGAGTGTCCACCTGATGTCTTTAACCACAACATTGAAACCGTGCCACGTTTGTATAAAGCAATGCGTCCGGGTTCTGACTACCAACACTCTCTAAACTTATTAAAAATGTTTAAAGAATACTGCCCAGATGTTCCAACCAAATGTGGTTTGATGGTCGGTATTGGTGAAACTGAAGAAGAAGTGATCGCATTATTAGACGACTTAAAAGCACACGATGTTGACTATGTCACCATTGGTCAGTACTTACAGCCCTCTAAAGAACATGCACCTATTGACCGTTTTGTAAGCCCAGAAGAATTTGAGCGTTACACGGCACATGGTCAAAAGCTTGGTTTCAAAAACATTTGGGCTGCACCAATGGTTCGTTCAAGCTACTTTGCTGACCGTCAATACTATGGTGAGCCAGTACCTACGGTACGTCGTAAAACTGATCCTGCAAAGAAAATTGCAGTGCAAACGATTGAAGCCTAATCACGCAAAGATTTAAAACATCGCAAATTAAAGCCCTCATTGATTGAGGGCTTTTTTGTGGCTTTCACACTCAGCCCAATTCATTTACCACTATATGATCTTTTGAAAATAGTGCGTTCCTTAAACGTTATCCAATATATCGAATCATCCAAGTTTACGTAATGTGACATTTTTTTGCCCGATAGGGATTGTATTGTGATTATTTATTAATCAATCTATTGATAACACTTTATTTGCGCTTTCATGATATTCGCGCAATTTTCCAATCACACTCACCAGCCGAGTGATGCCATTTTGACAGTCTCATGCACTTTAAAATCAGAAAGACAAAAGATGAGATCATTTTTAAACGCATGTAGGCTGTTTTAAACGCATAACGCTCTGGCCCTTGTCACTGGAGCCATAACAAATGCTATTTATACTCAGTGCAGTACTCTTTATTTTTGCTCTTTGGGCCGTTTTTTTCTTTGAACTTTCACGAGCTGTAGGCGCAATAACACTGATATTTGTTTCAATTGCACTCGCCTTTTTAAGCCCATGGTCATTATTACTTGGCATCCCTCTTATTGCTTTAAGTTTAATTGTGTTGATTGACCCACTGCGGCTCAATCTGCTCACCAAACCTGCCTATAAAACCTTAGCAAATGCGATGCCGAGTATGAGTATTACGGAACGTGAAGCGTTAGATGCAGGAACAAGTTGGTGGGAAAAAGAGCTATTTATGGGCGCGCCTGATTGGAAAAAATTTGAGGCTTATCCCTATCCTCAGCTCAGTGATGAAGAACAATCCTTCATTGATAATGAAGTTGAACAACTTTGTGCCATGCTCAACGAGTGGGATATTCACCATAAACATAAAGACCTTCCACCAGAAGCATGGCAATTCATTAAGGATAATGGTTTCTTAGGACTGGTGATTCCAAAATCTTACGGGGGCCGTGAATTTAGTTCATTTGCACAAAGCCGTGTCATGAGCAAAATTGCATCCCGATCACTGACTGCCGCAGTCAGTTGTATGGTGCCCAACTCTCTTGGACCCGGGGAATTACTTCTACACTATGGTACCGAAGCACAAAAAGACAGATACCTCCCTGGCCTTGCAAAAGGTGAAGAAATTCCATGTTTTGGACTCACAAGCCCTGAAGCCGGTTCGGATGCAGGCGCTATTCCAGATACAGGTGTCGTCTGTTATGGCACCTTTGAGGGACAACAAGTGCTCGGCTTAAACATGAATTTCTCTAAACGCTGGATTACCCTTGCACCGATTGCCACTGTCATTGGTCTGGCATTTAAGTTATACGATCCAGATGGCTTATTGGGAGATAAAAATAAAACGGAATATGGCATCACCTGCGCGCTGCTACCGGCGAGTCATGACGGTGTCGTTACAGGTCCACGTCATAATCCAGGCTCTCCGTTTATGAATGGTACAGTTGAAGGCAAAGATGTCTTTATTCCCTTAGACTGGATCATTGGAGGGATTGAAAATGCTGGCAAAGGCTGGCGTATGCTGATGGAATGTTTAGCGGTTGGTCGTGGCATTTCACTCCCAGCTTTGTCAACGGCAGCCGGAGAAATGGCATATTTAAACGTCGGGGCATTTGCCAAAGCTCGTCAGCAATTTAAAATTTCTGTAGGTAATTTTGAAGGTGTACAAGAAGCATCGAGTGATATCGCATCAGACGCTTATATGCTTGAAGCATTTCGCTATTTGGTGACTTGTGGTTTAAACCAAGGCGGCAAACCTGCTGTAATGACTGCAATGGCCAAATACTATGCCACTGAAACCATGCGGAAAGTGGTGAATCATGGCATGGACATCGTCGGTGGACGTGCCGTGCAAATGGGACCTCGTAATTTTTTAGCTTTGAATTATCAGGCCATTCCTGTGTCAATTACCGTCGAAGGCGCCAATATTCTAAGTCGCTCTCTAATGATTTTTGGACAGGGCTCAATGCGTTGTCATCCATATTTATTTGAAGAGCTACAATTACTTCAAGCCAAAGATAAGAACACTGCACTCAATACATTCAACGAAATGCTCTTTAAGCACTTAGGCTATACTTTTAACCGAACTGCACGTGCCTTTGCTTATGCGTTCACTGGTGGCCCATCAGACTCACCTGCTTCAGCGGATGAATTTAGTCGCCCCTACTATAAAAAAATTAATCGATTCAGTGCCGATTTCGCGCTGACTGCAGATATGTGTCTTGGTCTTTTAGCCGGCGATATTAAACGTAAAGAAATGCTCTCTGGCCGACTTGCAGACATTCACTCTTATTTATTTATAGCAACGGCTATTCTTAAATATTATGAACAAGGTCAAAGAAGCGAAGCTGAACAATTACATGCGCAACTTGCATTAGATAAAGCTTTGTACAATGTTGAAGAAGCTTTCCAGGGCTTATTTGATAACTTCCCAATGCGACTAGCAGCAAGCGTAGTAAAAATCATCTGCTTTCCGTTTGGACGAGTTGTTGCCAAACCTACAGACCGTTTAAAACGTGAAGTTGCCACTCAAATGATGCTAGACAATACTTTCCGCCAAGAACTGAAAAAGCACGTGTATTACAGCACAGCAGCAGATGAAGTTTCTGGTCGTATGGAAAATGCCTTTTTACAATTGTTGAAAATTGAACCGCTGTGGAACCAATTTAAAAAAGCTGAATCTAAAGGCCAATTCAAAGGTTTAACTTTTGAAGCACATATAGCCGATGCGATTGCACAAAAATTCATTACAGCCTCTGAAGCTGAACAGCTCAACACTTACAACATTCAACGCTATGACAGTATGCTCACAGATGTATTTGACATGCAGCTCATCCACGAACTTGAGCTATCCAATCCACATTTAACCATTGCACCAGAAGTGAAAAAGCAACAACACACCGATGATGAACCAGAAGCCTTCCTGCGTTATTAATCAACTTCTGCATCGCTTTTAAGCTTTATTTTTCTCAAAATAAAAGCCATTCCACTGTTAAACAATGGGATGGCTTTTTTATACGACCATCAGCCAATGGTATCGCAGAGTCAAAGGTATAGGCTGTACTGCAAAATTACATCACAGAGGGTTTGCTGCATGTCACAACAAGATTATGAAAATGGCTTAAAAGTTCGTACTGAAGTTATGGGTGAAAGTTTCGTTAAACGTGCTCAAGACAATATCGTGCCATTTACTCAACCTTTGCAAGATTGGATTAATGAGCATGCATGGGGTTCAACTTGGCAGCGTGAAGGCGTTTTACCCCGTAAATATCGCTCACTGATTACCATTGCATTTTTAACTGCACAAAAAAGTCCAACAGAACTCAAGGGTCATGTCCGAGGTGCTTTAAATAATGGGGCGACTGTAGAAGAAATTCAGGAAGTGTTACTTCATAGTTTGCCATATTGTGGCGCACCGGCGACTCAAGAAGCCTTTCGTGCAGCACTTGAAGTCATTAATGACTATCAAAAATCTGAATAAGTCGCTACGTTATAAAACAGCTTTAGAAAACTGCGATTATCGTGGTTTTCTAAAGGGTTTCATCTTGTTTTTAACTTACGACCTTAAATATAGTGAATCCCGAATCAAATCCAATACACATTAAAATTATAGAAGAATTCATTCACTTCAAATCGAACTTGATATCCCAATTCTGTAAGCTCAGCAGATAAACTTCGAATCTCTTCTAAAGCTAAGTGCTTGGGTAAAACCGTAAATACGGCGGTATTCCCCTGTTTGGCATTTTCTTCAATCAGCAAAGCCAAACGTGCCTTATATAAGGCGATATCTAAATTGGCTTGACTGGATAAAACTTTGGCATGTTCTGCGGGTAAAAAGCTCATATTCTTATACGCTTATCTGATTATTATTGCTTATAAATTAAGCCAAATTCAGCAAAGCGTGCAATGCTTTTTTGTAATTAATATTTCAATTTTAAAGCACATTGTTTGGCCCAAACGATGCACGTCAAAGCGTTATGCAAAAAAGAATTCAAAAAAAATCCCTCATGAAGAGGGATTTTCTATACTAACGTGGTAATGGAATATATTGCGAGTCACTGTTTTGAGTTTGCGGTTTACGCTCTCCTACTTGTACCGGCAATGTCATCGCCTTACCATCTCGCTCAATATCAATTTGCATAGTGCTCAATGGCGCTTGCTGTGCAACGTAATTGATTAAATGTGAGGTCGAGGTAATTAGCTCATTATTCACTTTCATGATTTTATCACCACGTTTTAAACCTGCTTGTGCTGCAGGTCCATTACGAATAACATCTGCCACAATCACACCATTCACCCGTGGATCTAAAATATTTTCTTGTTTAATTGGAAGTAAACTAATACCTAACCAACCACGTACCACTCGCCCATCTTTTAAAATAGCGTTCAGCACTTGTTGGCACACTTTTGCAGGAATGGCAAAACCAATCCCCAAAGAGCCACCTGACTGCGAGAAGATCGCGGTATTTACACCAATTAAGTTCCCTGCAACATCAATTAAAGCACCACCAGAGTTGCCGGGGTTGATCGCAGCATCTGTTTGAATAAAGTCTTCGTAAGTGTTGATTCCCAAATCTGAACGACCTGTAGCTGAGATAATCCCTTGCGTAACCGTCTGACCCACGCCAAAAGGGTTACCAATCGCTAGGACGACATCACCGACTTCATTGCCACTTAGCTTAAATGGCAAAACTGGTAATTGACTCATTTCAATCTTAATCACTGCTAAGTCTGTATCTGGGTCTGTACCCACAACTTTCGCTTCAGCACGACGACCATCATGTAAAGCCACAACGATCTGATCGGCCTGTGCGATCACGTGGTTATTCGTCAAAATATAGCCATCTGGACGAACAATCACACCTGAACCTAAACTATTTTCGTTTTGATTGGTTTGATCTGGAAGTTGATTACCAAAAAACTCACGGTAAACAGGATCATTTAATAAAGGATGATCCAATTGTTTCACTTTTTGCGTAGTGAAAATATTGACAACCGCTGGAGCAGCAACTTTTACCGCAGCACTATACGAAACTACACCGCCTGTACGCGACGTATCAATGAGGGGCTCAACCTTTTCTGCAGGCATTTTAACCCCATCTGGGGCAATGGGTGCTTTAGGTTTTTGAACCTGTTGCCATGTAAAGAAACCGATGATCACAAGTATTAATAATACCCAAGGTAACCATGTAAAGGTCCGACGCACGTCTATATCCTCTAAATTTTATAATTCATTGATGGCTAAATAATTTATATCGTATTGTAATGTAATATTTTCAACAAACTTAAAAATAAACACAGAGATTTGTGATTCTTTAGTTACAATTTAAACAATCGTAAATTTTGATGCATCTCTTTGAGATTTTGGACAGTATATGGCTCAGTTAAGTGAAATTATTCAGTGGTGTGACAGCACACTCAAAGCACATGAATTTAAGGACTATGCTCCCAACGGCTTGCAAATTGAAGGCTCAGCAGAAGTGCATAAAATTTTATGTACAGTTACCGCATCACAAACAGCGATTGAAGCCGCGATAGCAGCGAAAGCTGATTTGCTATTGGTACACCATGGTTATTTTTGGAAAGGTGAAGCTTACCCAATCACAGGTATGCGTGGCAAACGCATCAAAACCCTGATCAAAAAAGATATTTCATTAGTTGGCTATCACTTACCTTTAGATAGTCACCCTACTTTAGGTAATAATGCAGCGATAGCAGATTTGCTCGAATTAGAGAATATTGAAGCCTTAGATCCTACTGAGCGCAATCCTATTGGTAATGTTGGTTATTTAAAACAAGCAATGACTCCAGCGGCGTTTAAAGACTTCGTTTCTGAAAAATTAGGATTTGATGTCATTCACCTGCCGGCAGATAAACCATCGATTCAAAAAATTGGTTTGTGTACGGGTGGCGCACAAGACTTTATTGGCAAAGCCGCTGCATTAGATTGTGATGCGTACATTTCAGGTGAAGTGAGTGAACGTACTTTTTACGAAGCTGAAGAATTAAATGTGCATTATTATGCATGTGGACATCATGCAACTGAAAGATATGGTGTACAACGACTCGCAAAAGCTATTTCAGAACAGTTCAATATTGAGTATAGTTATTTCGAATTAAACAACCCGATTTAATTTAAATCGTCTTGGTCTTTGACTCAGTCCTTATACGTATATTTTCAGGCTTTATTCTGTATTGTTATTTATAAGCAATGCGCATTTTACTGCAAGAATCTATTACAATAACGGCACTTAATGTCAAAACCCAGCAAAATGCAAGGAATTGAAAACATGACAACGATTACTTTACCAGCGTTACCTTACGGTTACGAAGATCTTGCTCCGCACATCAGCAAAGAAACTTTAGAATACCATCACGACAAACACCACAATACTTATGTGGTTAACCTAAACAAAGCAATTGAAGGTACTGACCTTGCTGGCAAAACTTTAGAAGAAATCATCACTGCTGTTAAAGGCGATGCTTCTAAAGCTGGTATCTTCAACAATGCAGCTCAAGTATGGAACCACACATTCTACTGGAACTGTATGGCTAAAAACGGTGGCGGTAAAGCTACTGGCGCTTTAGCAGCTAAAATCGACGAAGCTTTCGGTTCTTACGAAAAATTCGCTGAAGAATTTGCAAATGCTGCTGCAACTCAGTTCGGTTCAGGTTGGGCTTGGTTAGTTGCTGACGAAGTAAACGGTAACCTTTCTATCCTTAAAACTTCAAATGCTGACACTCCACTTGCTCACGGTAAAGTTGCAGTGTTGACTATCGACGTTTGGGAACATGCTTACTACATCGACTTCCGTAACGCTCGTCCTAAATACATCTCTACTTTCTTAGAAAGCCTAGTGAACTGGGACTATGCAAACGCTAAATATGCAGGTCAAGCTGCTGGCGTTGAAAAATAAGTTTTAAAACTTATTCAAAAGTCAAAAAAATCACCCTTTTAGGGTGATTTTTTATGCTTTAAATATCATACTGCCACAACAAACAATATTACACAAAAGAATGAATTAAGAGCCATTACTAATCATAAAAGCAAAATATACCAAAATATTAGTGATATTTATCTTTATCACTATAATCCAGTATTTGAGTTACTCTTATGTTCAAGAATCTATTAAATATAGCTTTAATTCAGCACTAATACTGACTGGATTATCAATTATGGAATTCGTCTTAATTTTACTTATCATCAAAAATGGACTGCCACAAATTAGATTTTTCGAAAGTCATTGTATAATTCAACTTTATATAATTAAAATTCAGTTTAACTATGATCAAATAGAAAGCATATCCATTAACAACACAAAAAGTCACTACAAACTATTACCTGTCGGTAATGAATATTTATTAAGGATTGTATTCAAACACAATCAAAATCTTTTTAATCTACTCCAAAACACCATTAAACCTGTTATGTCTTTTTCTAAATTTCATTTAGATACCTTCGCAAACCATCAAATTTTAGAAATATATTTATTATTCCAAATTATAATTCCTTTAGATCAAGAGAAACGTATAACTACGCTTAAAAATTTAAATCTACAAAATTTGACGATAAAGCAAATCAGCAACCTAGATGATATAAAAAACTTCAAAAATAACCGCTATTTAAGAAAAAATTTCTAGACTTGAACAATAAAAAAACATTCAAATAGTCATTTCATCAAATCTGCTTGACCGCTTTAGCTTTCATCCCTAAAATGCGCATCAGATTCTCCAATAGCTCAGTCGGTAGAGCGACGGACTGTTAATCCGCAGGTCCCTGGTTCGAGCCCAGGTTGGAGAGCCATCTATTCTTCCATAGCTCAGTCGGTAGAGCGACGGACTGTTAATCCGCAGGTCCCTGGTTCGAGCCCAGGTGGAAGAGCCAGATTCTAAAAAGCCCACTCATTGCGAAGTGGGTTTTTTATTGCCTGATATTTAACAAAGCATACCTACTTTTTTGTTTTTGCTATCCTAAAAAGTATCCGTATATGTACCAACTTGTCTGATTCGGCTATTTTTAAAACACTTAATTTGATTTTTAAGTATTTTATTTAAATCAGGCTTGACCACCCTCCCATACATCTTTAGAATCCACTTCAGATTCTCCAATAGCTCAGTCGGTAGAGCGACGGACTGTTAATCCGCAGGTCCCTGGTTCGAGCCCAGGTTGGAGAGCCAAATTCTAAAAGCCCACGCATTATGTCGTGGGCTTTTTTTATGCTCTGACTTTTGTTTTAAGATAAGTATAACTTGCTCTATGACCTAAGCTATTCACTTAGCTCTCCGACCACATTAGAAAGAATAGTCAGAGCTTAAGTTTTAAAAACGCTTTATATTAAAGGTGTGTATATTTAATACATTCAGCCTAAATTTCCTTATTTTTTGCAATTCTGACTTGACCTCACTGCATTTGCCCCATAGAATGCGTGCAGATTCTCCAATAGCTCAGTCGGTAGAGCGACGGACTGTTAATCCGCAGGTCCCTGGTTCGAGCCCAGGTTGGAGAGCCAAATTCTAAAAAGCCCACGCATCATGACGTGGGCTTTTTTCATATATGTAGTTTATTCCGTGCCAGATCTAAGTCAGTTCATATTTTTTATTATTGGTTGCTTGGCAACTTTTGCCCTTGTCTACTTAGTCTTTCCCAGACTGTTTAGAAGCAGACAAAAGTATTTCCCACGTCGTGTAATCACTGCCTTTGAAAGTAAGATGTTTCATCGTTTAAATGAAGCATTTCCGAACTACCACATTTTAGCCCAAGTGGCTTTTAGTGCACTGATCACCAATCAAAATTATAAAATCAGAAATAAATTTAATCGAAAAGTCACTGATTTTGTCATACTTGACCAAACTTATGATGTGCTTGTGATTATCGAACTGGATGACCCCAGTCATATAGGCAAAGAGCAAGAAGATGCTGAACGTGATGCAATGCTTGAAGAAGCTGGCTACCGTGTAATCCGCTACACCAGCATTCCAACAGTTCACACGCTCAGGCATGATGTAAATAAATAGTTGTTAAATACGTAAAGTACAATCAAACATTGGGTGAATGCGCATTGCCTTCACATCCATAATGTAAGCAGAATTTTATTGAGCATTTGACTCTTGAGCTGCCAGCACTTCCGATACTGCTTGGTCAGCCTCAGCAGCCAAAGCCTCATCTTGTGCTTCTTTTGCTTTAATGCGCTCAATCATTTCAGCTTGTTGTTGCTTATATTTTTCTTGGTTTTTGGCATCACTATTGACTGCAAGAAAAGCCATGCTGACCAAAAATATAGGAATCAATAGCCCAAGTGCCATCAGAGTGATCATCTTTTTGGTATTGGGTTTTGGCTTAACTTCAGACATAACTATTCTTTCATATACATAAATAATTCGACGCCCAATATAGCAAAAAACAAAATTCGCTCAAGTATTCATAACATTCTTTGCTCGAACTAACTGTGCTCCTCATTTTTAAGGATTGAATGATTAATAATCCTATATGCAAAAAAAAAGGAGACATGCTCCTTTTTTTATTATTAAAAAAACTTAGCTTGAAGCAGCTACCCCCTTACAATGTGGACTTTGACTTGCATCTTTTTGCTCATTGGTTAAGACAATACCTGTACCTGCAGACATTTTAGCTTGAATAAATTCGACCGCTTGCGCATTTCTACAGATAATCGCCTGTGTATGACTTGCACTTGGCACAACGTCTAATTGATAACCTTCAGCATAATTTGCATCTGGGAAATACTTCTTCGCTTGTGTTTTCATATTTTCAAATAAAGCTTGAGTCACAGGAGGTAATACAGCTTTATCTTCTTCACCTTGAATAATATACACAGGCGCTTTAATTACTTTGGCAGCAGTAGCATTTGTCGCTGGCTGATTGTCAATTAAAAATTTCTGAACAACTGGGTCATTATCAATTTTATTCAAATCAATTCCGTACTGTGAAACCTTATGCATTGGATCCTTTAAGAATTCAATCACAGCTGCTTTAAACTGTTCTTGCAAACCATTTGCGCCATTTGGATCAGCATAACTTAAACATGCACCGTCATCTCCTGTACGTCCATAGGCTTTTTCTGCAATAACACCAGCATCAGCAGTAAAGATATTTTTTAAATCATAATTTGGCTCATAGGCTTTAATACCCGAACTGGTCAATGCAGCATATGCCAAAAGCTCAGCATAGCCATCTGCAATTTGATCAATTAACGCCTGTGCTTGAACCTCAGAAAGCTGCCCCATACTAAGTGCATAACGCACTTGTGCCAACTGTTCATCCAATCTATTCAATCCATGGGCTTTAGGTTGACCATTTGCATCTACATTTAGTTTTGGATCTAAGTAAATCTTAATAATCGTGCCTAAACTCGACGCAGGTGCGGCTGCTACTGCACCTTTATAGTTAGTATCGGTATTCGCAAATTCCGCCGTCCCTAAGGATGCATGACCACCTTGCGATTGACCAATCGACATCCACTGACCATTGAGTTGCTTACCATAATGTTCTTTTGCCGCTTTAACTGCAGTAAGCGCCGAATTTGCCGCACTCGATAAATTAAGGTATGGATGAACCCCCTTGGTTCCTAAACCCTCATAATCTGGTGCCACAATTACATAACCTGCCGCCATAAGCGTGTTGGCTAGAATTTTAAAACGTGGATGAATTACATTTTTACTTGGCGCACACTCATCTCCTGCTCCAACTGTTCCATGCTCCCACACCACAACGCGATACCCATCTTTAGGTTGTGTAGCTTTTGGAAATAATACCAAGGCTGTTGCAGTCGCTGCTTTCCCCTGTACATTGGTCATGTTATAGGTCATGACTTTAATGGACGATGTATTGTCTACTGTATTGAAAGCATAATTTGCTTCAGACACAAATGTTGATTTTTGATTCGAAGATGATGAGTCATTATCATCGTCATTACACGCGGTTAAAGACAGCATAGAAACTGCAACTGTCAAAGCCAATGCTATTTTTGAACGTTTCATAAAATATCCTTTTTAATCATTATTATTTAAACATGAAACTACATGCCTTTTTATTAATGCATAAAAAAAAGCACCCGAATAGGATGCTTTAGTTTATTTTAAAAAGTTTCAGATCAATGACATTAAAGAGCCAATGCCATAAAAATTCCAATAAAAATCATAAACCCTACCCAACGGTTATGGCGAAACGCCCAAAAACATAACTGCGGATCACGGTCTTTAGTTTTAGTCCATTGGTAAATAAAATCGGCAGCCACAGCCAACATTGCAACTAAACCAAATGGCATCAAGAGATCTTCTAAATACAACGCAGAACCAATCAGTACAATGCTTAGCGCCTGTAATAAAGAAATGATTTCAATATCGTATTTACCAAATAAAATCGCAGTCGATTTCACGCCAATTTTCAAATCATATTCACGGTCAGTAATGGCATATTGTGTATCATACGCAACCGTCCACGCCAAATTACCAAAGTACAATAACCAACACGTTAAATCAGGTGTTTGCCCCACAGCGGTATAGGCCATAGGAATCGACCATGAAAATGCCGCGCCTAAAAATACTTGTGGCAGATGCGTGTAGCGTTTCATAAAGGGATAAATGAACGCTAAAAACAATGCACCAAAGGACCAATAAAAAGTTTCTATCGGTAAAAAGAACAACATACATGCGCTAGCAAGCACCAAGATCAAGAACACATATATGGCTTCTTTAGCACTAATCACCCCAGTGGCTAAAGGACGATGTTTGGTTCTTTCCACAGCACCATCGACTTTACGGTCAGCAAAGTCATTAATCGCACAACCTGCTGCACGCATAAAAATGGTACCCAAAATCATGGGAATCAAAATACTGAATTGCGGTGTTCCTTGATTGGCAATCCACAGTGCCCACATGGTTGGCCAAAAAACCAGTTCCGTGCCAATTGGCTTATCGAAGCGACATAAATAGTAATAAGCTTCTAAACGCTGCTGCCAAGTAATTTGTTGCACCACGGCCATGACTGTCCTTCATCTGGTAATGTTATTTCTGCAAATATTGTTCAAAACTCGCTAAAAAAGTTTCCTGAACAATAAATTTACAACCATGCCAAGTATAACAGCTCTGACGTGTCCAACCATCGTCTAGCCACAGTACACGCCGCTCACACTTCGGATTGGTACGCTGAAATAAAAAATGTCCGATCGGTTTTTTACCAATATGCTGAAAAATCCGCGCACGTCCTTGTATGCTAAGGATTGGAAATATACTTTTTGCCTTGACCCACGGCTCAGCTTCACAGCCATATAAATAACTTTCACGTACCCAAGCTGTATGCTGTATTGGCGTTTGCAGCCACTGTGCATCTTGAAGCGTCATGCGTTGAAATTGCTCAATACTTGGCTCAACCTTAAATACGCCTTGGGCAAAATCTGTTAATTGTTGAGTTAATGAACCCGAAGCATACAACCATGTTCTTAATTCAGGAGACATTCTTTTATCCCGCATTTCGCATGCTTGACGCTGCATATTTCATTTCCCTTATAAGCATTTGCTGAGTATAGCGAATCCCTAGTGTAACTAACTCAACATCGTTTTTCATGACCAATAGCTTGTTTTCAGTAAAATGAGCAAAACCAAAACAGCTAAAGCACGTCATTACACTTGCAATCAACACAAACCTCACATACACAGTATGATGTCGTGGATAACCACTAAATTACACAAGCATAATGTTTCCATTTTACCCTTTACATGTTTTTATTTTTTTCGTTTTACTTTGTGCCAATATCACGGTTCACGCAAAATCTATTGCACTCAGTTTTGATGATGGATTAAATCCAGCGTTTAACGCACAAGCGGAACAAATCAATGCTCAAATTTTAAAGCATCTGAATGATCAGCAAATCAAAACTATAGTTTTTCCGAGCCTGATTAAAATTGGCGATTATCAAGGTAAACAACTGATTCAAGCGTGGGGACAATCTGGCCATCTGATTGGCAATCATAGTGCACTGCACCAAAATCTGAATAAACAAAGTGTCACTGTACACGATTATCTGCACAGCATTGAACATGCGGATGCAATGTTAAAAACGCTGCCGAATTACACACGTATTTACCGTTATCCATTTTTAAAAGAAGGTAATAGCGCTGAAAAACGTGATGCTGTCTATCAATGGTTAGAGCAGCATCAATACCGCATTGGCGGTGTGAGTATCGATGCCAGTGACTGGTTTTATAACCGAAAATATCTCGACTATGCCAAACTGCAAGATCAGGACAAATTAGACCGACTAAAACAAGCATATATTGCTCACCTGCTTCACCGAGCAGATTATTATGACCAACTTGCCCAGCTCACCATAAATCGTTCGCCACAGCATGTTTTACTTTTACATGTGAATGCTATTAATGCCGCATTTTTAAAGGATGTCATTACTGCTTTTCAGCAGCATGGCTGGACTTTTATTTCAGCAGCGGACGCCCTGCATGACCCCTTATATACGCAGCACAGCCAAAACATCCCTGCGGGTGAAAGTGTGATTTGGTCGATTGCCAAAACAAAAGGATTCGAAAACTTACGCTACCCCGCCGAAGATGCGCCTTATGAAATCGATAATCTAAAACAGCATGGTTTGCAATGACGGTTGGTGAATTACTGGATATTCAATAAAAATGACCTGTTGTGTTGCAGGTCATTTTTTTCAATTCAATATTATCGTGTTAAATTAAAAGTTATCTGTCTTGGCAATGGCTTCAAACTTGCCTTGCGGCGTTTTAATCAGAACCAACCCTTCGGTCGTAATATAAAAACTTTCAGGGTATTCAAACTCCAATGCTAGCTCTGGGTTTTTCAGTTCGACAAATTCAGCCTGCTTATAACCTTCAACGGTCCGCCCCACTTCCAAATAAGTCACTTCTGAGAAGTTGAGTTTAAATCCCTTTGCTTGATCCGCTGGATCAATCCAAGGAAAAAAACCGGTATGTTTTTTACGTGGTTTTGCCATGTTTAGATATTCATTCAACTCTTTGCTTTATCTTAACCCATCTCATAAAAAACCCGCACAAGGCGGGTCTTTTTACAGTGAAATTCTGTACAGAATTACAAGCTGTAGTACATGTCGAATTCAACTGGGTGAGTAGTCGTGTTAAGACGACGAACTTCTTCAGTTTTAAGTTCGATGTAGGCATCAAGCATTTCTTTAGTGAACACGCCACCTTTAAGAAGGTAATCATGGTCAGCTGCAAGAGCTTCAAGCGCCATATCTAAGCTATGAGCCACTGTAGGGATTTTAGCTTCTTCTTCAGGAGGAAGGTCGTACAAGTTCTTGTCAGCAGCTTCACCTGGGTGGATCTTGTTTTGGATACCGTCAAGACCAGCCATAAGAAGTGCAGCGAAACCTAAGTACGGGTTCATCATTGGATCAGGGAAACGTGCTTCGATACGTTTGCCTTTAGGGCTAGAAACATAAGGAATACGAATAGAAGCTGAACGGTTACGTGCTGAGTAAGCAAGCATAATCGGTGCTTCGAAATGTGGAACTAAACGTTTGTACGAGTTAGTTGATGGGTTTGTGATTGCGTTCAATGAACGAGCGTGTTTGATCACACCACCAATGAAGTACAACGCCATTTCTGAAAGACCAGCGTATTCATCACCAGCAAACAAGTTCTTGCCGTCTTTAGAGATCGACATGTGAACGTGCATACCAGAACCGTTATCGCCAACCATTGGTTTAGGCATAAAAGTAGCAGTTTTAGCATATTGGTGAGCAACGTTCCAAACCGCATATTTGAACTGTTGAACTTCGTCCGCTTTACGAACCATAGTGTTGAAGCTTACACCGATTTCAAGCTGGCAAGATGCAACTTCGTGGTGATGTACTTCTACACGACCTGGGCCCATGATGTCTTCGATTTTTGCACACATATCTGCACGCATATCTTGTGAAGAATCAACAGGAGGAACTGGGAAGTAACCACCTTTCACACGTGGACGGTGACCAGAGTTACCCGCTTCGTAATCTTTACCAGTAGACCAAGCAGCTTCTTCAGCGATTAATGTGTGGCGCGCGCCAGACATATCGATGTCCCATTTTACTTCGTCAAATACGAAGAATTCTGGTTCTGGACCAAAATAAGCAGTATCACCGATACCAGTTGATTTTAGGTATTCTTCCGCACGGCGAGCAATAGAGCGTGGGTCACGTTCATAACCTTGACCAGTTGAAGGTTCGATAACATCACAAGTCACAACAACTGTAGCTTCTGCAAAGAACGGGTCGATAAAACAAGTTTCTGCATCTGGACGTAAGATCATGTCAGATGCTTCAATGCCTTTCCAACCAGCAATTGAAGAACCATCAAACATTTTGCCATCTTCAAACGTATCTTCGTCGATTGAATCTGCTGGGTAAGTTACGTGTTGTTCTTTACCCTTAGTATCAGTAAAGCGAAAATCGACCCATTTTGCGCCACTTTCTTGGATGAGTTGAAGGACCTTGTTCGCCATGCTCATTTTGCTCCGATGATTTTTTTGTGCACACTGAAGTGCGTGTTAGTAGTTGGTAGTTATTAAGCAATTACCGTACCAACTTTTAAAAGCCAAGCTAAAATATTGAATTCCTTATCAGAATAGAAGATTTTAGCTCCTAGCTTTTCGACTATTATACTGTGTGTAACAGTAAATGCACCATATTCAGCCACTCTTCATCACTTTTGTTTAAAAACTTCTCGCAGGTGTATCAAAATAGTGCAACTTGGTTTTGCACCAAAATGATTAATCGCTTTCAACGATAAAATCATTGAGATTTTATCAAAGCTTTAAGGTCGAATTTAAATACGATAGAAACTAATGGCTTAGCTAGTTATAAATGGAAAAATACTGGCGTAATAACTGAATTAATGATCGATATCTAGGTTTTTTGAGCCCGTAAAGTATCCATTTTTTGACGTTAATTTAACCATTTTGTTTTAATTTTAATCAATTTACCTTAACATTAATTGTGCTCCATTTTGGTGATTTTGCTTCAAAACGGTTCATATTTTTCCATCTAGAGCCTGAATTGCTATTTTTAACGACATCAAGCAGATCTTTTTAAAATATCAATTGAACATATTTTACCCACTTAAATTCAGCCTAATGTCTTGTTCAAATTAAATCCCAAATTTATAAGTCGAAAATTTATTGAAATGATTTCAGTTGCGATGAACTTTGGCGAAATTGTTCAGCAGAAATTGAATAATATTTGCTATGATTGGCTGCATTCTAAATATTTCACTATTTTTCTATTTAAAATATCCACACGATATTTGGGTCAATATACAACTATTTAGAATCATTTCGGACTATTCAAAGCACATTTAAGTGCATAAATTTCAAAGGTTAATACGCTCATGCTTTTGATGATCGACAATTATGACTCTTTTACCTACAACATCGTCCAATATTTTGGCGAGTTAAATCAGGAAGTAAAAGTTGTACGTAACGATGCCGTGACTTTAGAAGATATCGAGCGATGGCAACCGAAGTATTTAGTCATTGGTCCTGGCCCTTGTTCGCCAAGTGAAGCAGGCATTTCAATTCCTGCGATTCAACACTTTGCGGGAAAAATTCCTTTACTGGGTGTGTGTTTAGGCCACCAAGCCATAGGACAAGCTTTTGGCGGCGATATTATTCGCGCTAAAAAAGTGATGCACGGTCGTTTATCTGACATGTATCACAGCGATCAAGGCATTTTCAGCAACCTCCCTTCTCCATTTTCCGCAACGCGTTATCACTCTTTGGTGATTGATCAAGCGACTTTGCCAGAATGTTTAGAAGTGACCTGCTGGACCAATGAAGAAGATGGCACGATGGAAGAAATCATGGGAGTCAAACATAAGACATTGCCTGTCGAAGGCGTGCAGTTTCACCCTGAATCGATTCTTAGTGAACATGGCCATCAAATCTTTAAAAACTTCTTAGAAATTTACGCTTAATCGAGTGCAAAAAATATTATGAATATTCAACAAGCTTTAAATAACATCACGAAAAATATTGAACTCACTCAACCTCAAATGGAAGAAGTGATGCGTACCATCATGCAAGGTGAAGCGACAGATGCTCAAATTGGCGCACTCATGATGGGCTTACGCCAAAAAGGTGAAAGTATTGATGAAATCACTGCCGCAGCACGTGTAATGCGTGAGTTTGCGATCAAAATTGATGTCAGTGATTTACCACATTTGGTAGATATCGTTGGCACGGGTGGTGATGGTCAAAACTTATTTAACGTCTCTACTGCGTCTAGTTTTGTTATTGCAGCAGCAGGTGCAACTATTGCTAAACATGGTGGTCGTGGTGTTTCATCAAAATCAGGCTCTTCTGATCTTTTAGAACAAGCTGGAATTAACCTTGACCTTAACATGCAGCAAACTGAACGTTGTATTCGTGAAATGGGCGTTGGTTTCCTCTTTGCACCTAATCATCATAAAGCCATGAAATATGCTGCTGGTCCACGTAAAGAATTGGGCTTCCGTAGTATTTTCAACCTACTTGGCCCGCTTACGAATCCGGCCGGCGTAAAACGTTTTGTGATTGGTGTTTTCTCAACAGAATTATGTCGTCCTATGGCTGAAGTTTTAAAACAGCTTGGTGCAGAACATGTCTTGGTGGTGCATTCTAAAGATGGTTTAGATGAAATTAGCCTTGCATCAAGTACTTATGTTGCAGAACTCAAAGATGGCGAAGTCACTGAATGGGAAATTCAGCCTGAAGCTGTAGATATCGAGTCGCAAACCTTAACGGGTCTATCTGTAGATAGTGCTGCGGAAAGTCTAAAATTGATCAAAGATGCTTTAGGTAAAAACAAATCTGCACTCGGTGATAAAGCCGCGAATATGATTGCCCTAAATGCAGGCGCAGGCATTTATGTTTCAGGCTTAACCAAAAGCTATAAACAAGGTGTTGCATTAGCACATGACATTATCTATGGCGGTCAAGCCTTAGAAAAAATGGGCATTTTGTCTGAATTTACGAAAACTTTAAAAGAATACGAAGCTTAAGATTAGGACACAGATCATGGTAGATATCGCCAATACAATTTTGGGTAAAATTGTTGACCGTAAAAAAGAAGAATTTGTAGCCCGTCTTAAACAACGTAGCTATAAAGATGTCGAAGAGCTAGCTCAAGCAGCTACACCTGTTCGAGGTTTTGCACAAAACCTCGGCTCTAAACGTCCGGGGGTGATTGCTGAAATTAAAAAGGCATCACCATCGAAAGGCATCATTCGTGAAAACTTTAACCCTGCTGAAATTGCGCAGCAGTATCAAGATGCTGGTGCGGCATGTTTGTCTGTTCTCACCGATGTGGATTTTTTCCAAGGTGCCGATGAAAACATTCAGATTGCACGTACGAACTGTGACTTACCTGCGCTACGTAAAGATTTTTTAATTGATCCATATGGTGTGATTGAAGCACGCGCTTTACATGCGGACTGTATTTTATTAATCGTGGCTTGTTTGTCTGATCAACAACTCGAAGAAATGTCGAAAACTGCTTTTGAGCACAATCTCGACGTGTTGGTTGAAGTACATGACGAAGAAGAACTTGAGCGTGCAATGCGTCTTTCTGACAATTGTCTACTAGGCGTCAATAACCGTAATTTAAAAACTTTTGATGTTGACCTCAATACATCATTACGTTTGAAGAAGTTACTTGAGCCTTCTCGCCTACTTGTGACAGAAAGCGGTATTGCAACACCTGCTGATGTCGCGATGATGCAAGAACATGACATTCATGCATTCTTGGTCGGTGAAAGTTTTATGAAGCAGCCACGCCCTGATCAGGCGTTTAAGGAGCTGTTTGGTGTGCCTGATAAAATATAAATGAAATATGTAGGGTGAGTTCGCTCACCCTTTTTCTACTTTGCATCCATATTAAAAAAATTACACATCTTTTTTATAATTTTTATTCAATTGAGAATTAAAAATAATGAAGTCGATTATTTCTTCTACTCTTCTATTCATTTCATTAATCTTGGTTTCACTACACCAGATAAGTTGGGCAAAAAATATAACTCTTTATACTGGCTCACCGCATCATATTGACCAAAATCATATCCTCTACTTTAATATTTCCACTATGCCCGAAGGCATCATTGCTGCGCAGATTGACCTAAATCAAATTTTTCCAAATATAAATACTAACGTGCTAAAGGGCAAAAATTATGATTTCAATAATAATCAAATTGAAATCATTAGTTATCAAGGCTTACCAATAGTCATTAATTACTCAATCAATACTAAAAACAAGAATATTGAAAATTCAACCTCTTTTTCTATGTCTAAAGGACATAAAAATTCTTTATCAAAACCAATCAATATTAAATCTCACCCTATTTCCATGGAAAAATTAAATCATTTTGAACAGATTTTTTATAAAGATACCCCCTCATTTATTGAAAAAAAATTTAGCTGATGAGCCATATTTAATAAATATATTCATGTTCCATGCAGCAATAAATGATTTTGATGATATGAATGATTTTTTCCAAAATGCGATAAAGAACCTGACACAGAAAAATGATATTGATAATTATGAAAACGCCAAAAATTTGTATCTTGAATATTTAAATTTTGGTGAAAACAATGAATTTTATGATACCACCTTAATTATGGCGGCTATCGAGCACACAGATATTTCTTTCATCAAAAAAATGAAGCTGAGAAAAATAAATGAACTTGTAGTAGATGAAGTTGAACCACAAACATATTATTTCACTAGATGCTCCCCATTAGGTAAAGCTATTCGCCTAAATCAATATCAGATAATTTCTTATTTACTTGAAAAAGGCGCTTCAACCGAAATCGTGTGTATTTCTAAATTTAATGAAGAACAATCAGCATTAGCTCTTGCAGAACAATATAAAAATAAAAAAGTTATTAAATTAATTAATTCAACTTTGAAGCCCAAATAGGACTTGTAATGAATTAAGAGATCTTCTTTATATAAAGTCTTTCCAGTTCAAATCAGTGCCATTTAAGGCTATAATTGCACTAAATTTTTGTATATTTCCCGTTTTTTCATTATGAGCAAACACGATTCTTCGCTTTCAAAAGATCAGTACAACCTACTGAAATCTTTTAAAAAGCAAATTACGAATCCACATTCCTCAACGATTGCTAAACAGCCTGAGCCAACGCCAAAGACTGTTGAACAAGAGCAGGAAGAAGACTTCGCGCTTTTCCAAAAGCAAATGCAAGGTGTTCAAAAAATGAATGCAGGAAATATTGCAAAAATGGAAAAAGTGGGTCGTAAAAAACCTGATGCGCAAACGTTGGCTAAACGTGCTGCTGCAATTGGTCCTATGGAAACAGATGATGCATTACTTTCTGATACGCAAGCGATGCTCAACCCTGTTGCCAGTCAAGCTGCTTTAAGCTATCGCATTGCAACCTTACAACATAAAGTTTTTGAAGATTTGAAAGCTGGTAATCTACGTTGGTTTGAAGCTGTCGACTTACACGGTTGCACTGTTGAAGAAGCCCGTTCTGCCGTGCTGCAAATTATTCAAATGGCGAAAGATGACAATCAAAACGTCATTAAAATTGTGCATGGCAAAGGTCCAGAAGCAATTTTAAAAACTTATGTAAATAGTTGGTTACGTCAACATCGTGATGTATTGGCATTTGTGAGCGCCCCAGAAAAACAAGGCGGCACAGGTGCTGTACTGGTTCTGCTTAAACGTGCAGAAAAAAACCCACAGTTTAAACAATAATCGAATTTAACTCCAAAAGAAGGCATTGTAATAGTTTTCTGCTACAATGCCGTCCTTGTTCAATCTCTCAGTGTAAGTGAACACGTCTTATGTCTATGCAGCAATCCTACGCAAATATCCTAACTGCCGTTGGTGAAGATCTGAATCGCCCGGGTCTTAAAGATACGCCTATGCGTGCTGCTAAAGCTTTTTCATATCTTACTTCTGGTTATAGCCAGACACTTGAAGAAGTGACCAACAATGCGGTTTTCCCATCAGATAACCGTGAAATGGTCTTAGTTAAGAATATCGAATTCTATTCTTTGTGTGAGCACCATTTATTACCTTTTTATGGTCGCGTACATATTGCTTATCTCCCAGAAGGCAATGTTTTAGGTTTATCAAAATTCGCACGTATTACAGAAATGTTTGCCCGTCGCTTACAAATTCAGGAAAATCTCACTCAGCAGATCGCTGAAGCTGTGGCTGAAGTGACTGGTGCACGTGGTGTTGCTGTGGTGATTGATTCAGCTCACATGTGTATGATGATGCGTGGTGTTGGTAAACAAGAATCTACAACTCGTACCGTTTCTTTTGTCGGTGACTTTAAAACCAATAAAGAAGAACGCCGTGAATTCTTAAGTGCAGTTCCAGAAAGCTATTAACAGAATATTCAGCGTTAGCTCTTAAAAAAAGCCTCAAACTCTTGAGGCTTTTTTTATTTGTGTTTTAATGTCAAAAATCGTTTGCTTTGATAGCAAAGCACTATTTTCAGGATGAATCATGTCAGATGTATATATTGCCGGTCAGGGTTTAGCGCAAGCCAAACACAGCATAGACTTCCCTCGCCCAGAGCGTTTAGTTCAGGGCAATCCTAAACGTGAAACTGCAAGCCTGTATGTACACCCCAATATGGACTGCGGGATTTGGCAATGTGAAGTTGGCGCATGGAATATTGTCTTTGCACCGAACAAACAAGAGTTTTTTACAATCCTTGAAGGATTAGTACGTATTCAT
Organism: Acinetobacter sp. YH12126; assembly: GCF_013418745.1. NCBI lineage: Bacteria > Pseudomonadati > Pseudomonadota > Gammaproteobacteria > Moraxellales > Moraxellaceae > Acinetobacter > Acinetobacter sp. YH12126. Next base: position 137,084 of record NZ_VPBM01000005.1, read on the forward strand.
GATCAACAAGGCGGATATATCGAGGTTTCCGCTGGCCAAGCGGGCATTATTCCCCCATCGTTTCAGGGCAAGTTTGAAGTTGTCGAAGCCGTCAAAAAATACTATGTGGTTGTAGAAGTTTAATCGCCCAAAATATTTATTTTGAAAAAATATCTTTTAAAAATATTATTTGTAACCATGCTGTAATACTTGTAACTCAAAACTACAGCATAAAATTAATATCAATTACTTAATATTTTTCTGTTCATAAATTAAACATTTAATAACACGATTTCACCCCCCATATTCAAGATTAGTCCGTACATTAAAAACAAGATGAATCCTGTAGATTCATTGCTATTTTCTTTTTTTACTAACTAAGGGTGATCACTATGGTAGCTGCAAAAAAGACAACTGAAAAAGATGAGAAAAAGACAGCGAAAACTACGGCAAAAACTGCAAAAAAAAATGAGGATAAAGTAAAAAAATCAGCTAAAGCATCGAGTCAAGATTCAAACAAAGAAGCAAAGAAAACTACTGAAAAAAAATCTAAGGACAGCACTTCTAAAAAAGAAGCTGCAACTAAAGATGAAAAAGTGAAAGCTAAAAAATCTGCATCAACTAAAAGTTCGCCGAAATCTAAAGCTGACAAAAAAGAGGCCCCTAAAAAAGCCAGCACATCAAAAACAAGCACTAAAGTTAAAGATGAAAAGCCAAAAGCTGAGAAGAAAGCAACAAAAAAATCTTCAACAGCAAAGAAAACGGATGCTAAGGCAAGCAAGTCTAAGGGAGAAAGAACCAAGACGACCAAAGCCAAATCTACCAGCAAAAAGACAAAATAAAAAGTAGCCCCAACTGGGGCTACTTTTTTAGCTTAAGCTTGAAATAGAGTAAGGTTGTAATGGAGTGAATATGAATAATAAATCCATCCCCACACCTAAGCGTGTATCACGCGTTCATTCCAATAGTTTTGATTACAGTTTAGATTTTAAAAAGATAAATTTTCGCGAACACCCTGAACTTTATAGAATTGGACGTGGTGAACAAGGTGTATTACTCGTAGAGCCTTATAAATCTGAAATTTTGCCTTATTGGCGATTTGCTAATGAAGAAAAAGCCATCGAAAGCAGCACCAAAATTTGGCAACTTTTTGAAGAGTATTTAGACGCTGAAGATTTTGTCGGTGCAGATATGGCACGTAAATTTTTGCAGATGGGTTTCACACGTGCACGTCGCTATGCCAACCATAAAGGTGGTAAAAAATATGAGGGTCCAGTCCCTAATGATAAAAAAGGATTAAGTGGTGCACATGGACGCGAAGAGCTTCCAAGACAAAAAGAGGATCCCGTCAAAGCTGCTGCTGCACGAGTATTTAAACAAAAATGGGATGAAGCTAAAGTTCATCCCAAGTATGTAGAGCAAAAAGCAAAATTTTTAGATTTTCTACAAAGCAAAATTAAGTGAATATCCATTTAGGATGAAGATGATCTTGTTTGCTGATCAGTTTTAGCAACGTAAATACGGTTACGACCAGTATTCTTGGCAGCATAGAGTGCTATATCGGCAGCATCTAGTAAACGTTGATAGTCAGGATGACCGTTATACTGCACACAACCAACGCTAACAGTTAAACTAAATTGCTGACCTTGTACTGTTCGGATCACTCCATTTTCAATATATTGGCGAATATTTTCTGCAACTTTCATCGCACGGTTTACATTGGTGTCCACCAAGAGTAACAAGAACTCTTCGCCACCAATACGGAATGCATAATCGCTACCTTGGCTGTAACGCTGCAAAGCTTCGGCAATAAATTTCAGTGCAAGATCACCTGCCGCATGACCAAACTTATCATTGATCATTTTAAAGTAATCCGCGTCAAAGGCTAGCAAAGACAAAGGCGTTTGATTTTGACGTGCAAAAGTAATTTCACGTGAAATAATAGTACTAAGATAACGACGGTTTAGGAGTTGCGTCAAAGAATCATTGCCTGACTCAATATATTCAGCCACCTGAAATAATTGATCGACTAAATGCTGAATTTCACGATTTAAGTCTCGAATCTGTTGAATCAAATGTTGTAGTTGATCTTTATCCATTATTTGTGTGGTTTGCTGCGTTAGCTCATCCACTTGATAAATTCGATCAATAATTAATTGAACCTGATCTGAACCCGAAAAAGCATATGCCGCTTTATGAATAAACCACAATCAAAATTCTGATTTTGAAAGTAAGGAATGATAAAAACTGACATTTCCCGAAAAGATTTTAAACATCAATTCATTTTCCCAATTGAGCAATGAACCCCGTTGTTTATCTTTATGCACTGCCACATCTTGCATCGCTGAAAATAAGCGATAATTATGCCTGGTTTCTTGCTTTTTTTCCGTATTGATCTCATAAGATCTGCACATAATTTCTGTGCTAAATCCGATAATTTGTACAATATAACTGCACATATGGAGAATATTTTGCGTATGGTTTAGCTCTAAAATTTCAAATATTTTACGTTCTATTTCACGTACACCACGCATGATAAACCATGACGGAATGCCGACACGCGCATGCACCATTCCAACTTTTTGCTGCCTTTTAACCGAAATTTCAAAATCATTATTTAGTGCAACATTAAATGTTTCTAATAACCATTTTCTTAAGGTGTCGATCAGCCTTTTTTGAATAATATCGTCTTTAAAAAATTCAGCTGACGCTGGTTCTCGCGACATTTGTTCATAAAAAACAGTAACTAAATGCTCAACATGCTTCTGGATAAATTGCAAAGCTGCAAGATGTTCATTTTCAGTATATTGATCACAAATATCTTTCCAAGTCTGACTTAGACCTGTAATACATTCTTGATTCATTCGGTGACACAAACCACAGCTATTACAAAGCTAGCAATCATACCTCGCTTTACTTACATAAAAAAACAAATTTATTTGATATTTCACATTTTATCTATCTTAAAAATTAATAGAAAAATACATAACTCAATTTCAATTTATTCCAATCTTGATCATCTTGTTGCTGGTATTCGTATCCTAGTCTTAAAGCATTTTGTTGGTTGACGATATATTGTAATTCAGCATCGAGTTTCAGATTCCATTGATGTGTATCTTCCCAATACGGAAGCTCTGCCTGAACCAAACTGTTGAGTTTTTCTGACCAAATATTTTGGCAACCCAGTGTCGGCCCAAGGCCCACTCGCCATCCATCATCTAGAGACTTACCGCCCTGCACCTGCATTTGAGACTGCACATAACACAAATGTGTACGTTCCTGATTGGCCCAGCTATATCCAGATTGTGCTTTGAATTCAGCAACGCCATGTTGTTTCGTTTCGCTAAATTGACCTGCATCTACAGACACTTGCTGCCAGCCAAAATTGAAACCCCAGCTTAGCGGTGTTTTAAATGGCGTAATGGGGTTGTAAGAATTGACCGATAAAAAATCAAAATGATTGAGTTTGAGTTGGTCGTCTCGATATTGGATCGAGCCATCCCAAAACATCAACTGCGTACCAATCCGAAAGCCACCTTGCGGATCGATCAAATCATGATAAGCCTGACGATGACCAAGTTCGATATACTTTTCACCTTGAACTTCACCTAATGTAGCTGAAAAATTTCGCGCATGATGTCCATTGACTGGGTCTAGACTTGGCTGCTTAGGTTCAGTCCGTTGTTTTGGTTGCGAAGATTGACTACGTAAGGCCAAGATTTTACGTAATTTAGGCTGCGTTTCTTCCGCACTCACCTTTCTTCCAATCAGTAATAAATACAGATGGTCATACGCCATTTCTAATATTTTCGCTTGCTCTACTTCATTAAACTGAGCGAGTGCTGTCGACATGTTATCAGGTTCAATTTCAGCGACCTTATGCGCTTCGCGTGCTAAACGATATCCATGTTGCTGCGCTTGTGACAAAAGCTGCGTTTCTAATGCAGGACGATAAACCGCTGCTTGAATCAGTTGTTCATCATTGATCGCTTTGATCGTTTCAACAGGAATGGAAGCTACTTTAAATTTCTGGGTTAAATTCAGTGTCGGGCGAACCAAATCCATTAAGCCCAATAATCGATATGCACAGTTATCACTGGCGAAATAATAGGGAAAACTTACATTTTGCATTTCCCAAATATGTTTAACCAAATAACTGGTTTCTTGCTCGGTCAGTGCTAGCTCATATTCCCACAAATCACGACTTTCAAAATCACCATATTCTTTCACTTTACGGTAGTACGGCATCAATGAATATTCACCAGGATACTGCCCTGTTAAGCCTTTCCATGCATAAGACCAGTTATCTTCACCTGCAACTGTCGCTGCATAGTTAATGGCATAGGACACCAAATTTAGTTCTTTTTGATCTTTCGGATCGAGACGCAATAAGGTATGTCCAAACATAGAACTTGGATTACCCATAAAGTCTGTGGCGTAGATTAATGTTGCTTTATACGGCTTAATTTTTCCAAACCATTCATCAAACTCAGAGCAGCTCACCACAGGTAACTGCTCTGAACGGATGGATAACTCTTGCATCAGCCACTGACTACGCGCAGGGAAACGACAACGAAAGGCTTGATTAGGTTCGGCGGTTTGAAATAGTGCAGCGACATCTGCCTCTAATTCGGCTTGGGCATTTTGACGGCCATTTTCAGCCAGAAAGTAACCTGAAAAAGCAACTTCACTTTGTCCTTTATGATCTGTATATAAAAGTCGCTGCCAACTGATGTGTTCAGACAGTTTTTTTGATTGTGCAAGTTCAATATATCGTTGTACCTCAGCGGTTTTAGAGAGGTTTGGATCTACAATTTGCTGCGCATATAAGATGCTCGGAATCATAAAGGTACAAAATAAAGCAATTGATTTCATTCAGTTATATTCAAATCCATTTTTAGATATTTTAGATAATAAAAAACCCTGCCGAGAGACAGGGTTTTGAAAGCATCGATTAAACGTATGCTTTAAGTACTTCATCTTTCGCCATTACGCTTTGTAATGAAGCAAGTACTTGTAGAGAAGACTGGTTTTCAGCTGAATAGATTTCAGCAAAATTTGCTTTAGACACAGCAAAGAAACGTGCTTTATCTGTTGATTGGATGTTTAAAAGCTCAGCCAAAACATTCAGGCTCTCACCTTGACCAACCGCCATATCGCGAGCAAGTGATTCAGCATTTTCATTGGTAAATGTTACTGCTTGAGCAGTCACTGTACCTGTACCGCTACAACCTAAAGTACCAAAGGTGATACCAAGTAACTGGTTAGTAAAAATACCGTTGGTAGTCGCAGCTAAAATTTTAGGAATTTTACCTGATTGACCAGCCCAAACTTGAGAACCAACACCACAACCTACGTCACGGTCAGCAAAAGCAGCTGTAGAACCTAGTGCAACGACTGCAACTAAAGCTAATTTTTTTAACATAGCACTTCTCCAGGGAATTTTATTCCATTGTTTTTAATTATTAAAACATGTGTAATTTTGATTACACACCTGTAGATTAACTTGATCTTTCAGATAAGGCAAAACATTTTCATCTAAAACTTTTGGCTAAAAATAATACGTTCTTTTTCACATTTTTTTGAGCAACCAAGTACCATTTTCATCACGTTTTCCAAGGATTTTGAGTACTAAAACCAGACTGAGTAATAGCAACAAATACCAAGAACCGAGTTTCCCCCAACCGACCATATGCCATGCATCGACCTGACTTGGATATAACCAAATTTGATAGAAAGTACTGATATTTTCTGCGATCCAAATCAAAAATGCCAAAATCAACAGTACTGGTAACATCGGCAACTGAATCACATAATTTTGTAATTGAAAACTGAGCTTAGTTTTCCAAAAGATCACCACACTCCAAGCAAACAAAAACATACGAATATCTGGCACAAAAAATTTGGTCATAAAATTAAGATATGACAAAACGGCTAAGCACAGCATATTGCAAAAACGCGGTAAGTTACTGAACGACACTTGATATAGACGTAGTGAACGTGCAAAGAAACTCCCCACCGCCGAATACATAAAACCTGCAAATAATGGCACTGTCAGCAATTTGAAAATCGCAGGCTGCGGATATTGCCATGAGGCAATGTGTGGATGGGTCAGAAATATTTCCATCCCCATTGCAAGGATATGAAACAGTGCTATGACTTTGGCTTCCGCCCAAGACTCGAGTTTAAGGTAGAGTAAACACACTTGAATGATCAGTGCATAAAACAATAAATAATCATAACGGAAAAAGCCAAAATATTCCTGACTTCCCATTGCTGCAGTTAATGCAAAAGCGATCAGCAGTAATATCCCAAATAAGGCAGCCGAAGCTGCCTTATAAGAGAACTCAAAACATGATTTTATTATCTTGACCACGGTTGAATCCTAAACCAATTTCCCTGAAGCCTTATAAATACTTAGCACTATATTCATGTACCGTATCAATAAAGGCTTTTGGATTGGCTGGATCTACCCACTGGGTAATACCATGACCTAAGTTCGCCACATAACCGGTTTTTTCACCGTTGGCATATGCATCATCTAACATGGCACGTGTCGCTTTCGCAATCGCTTCAGGCGAACCATATAATGTTGCTGGGTCTAAGTTACCTTGCAAAGCTGCACGGCCTGCGACTGTTTGACGTGCTACATTTAATGGCGTAGTCCAATCCAAACCAAAGGCATCTGCACCCGTTGCAATCATTGGCTCTAACCATTGACCACCACCTTTGGTAAACAAAATCACAGGGACTTTGCGTCCATCTTTTTCACGCTGTAAACCTGCCACGATTTTTTGCATGTAGTTCAGTGAAAATTCAATGTATTCACGGTGTGCTAATGCCCCACCCCAACTATCAAAGATTTGTACGGCTTGGGCACCTGCATCAATCTGCGCATTGAGATATTCAGTCACTGCCACAGCCAAACGGTCTAATAAGGCATGCAGCACTTCAGGTTGTGCATACATCATTTGTTTCGTAAAACGAAAATCTTTGCTTGAACCGCCTTCCACCATATAAGTTGCCAGTGTCCAAGGACTGCCTGAGAAGCCAATCAAAGGAACTTGTCCGCCCAATGCTGAACGAATCGTAGTCACAGCATTCATGACATAATCTAAGTCAGATTTGGCATTAAACTTAGGTAAATTCAGTACATCTTGTTCGGTACGTACAGTTTTATGAAACTTCGGACCTTCACCTGCTTCAAAATACAGTCCCAAACCCAACGCATCAGGTACAGTCAAAATGTCTGAAAATAAAATGGCAGCGTCTAATTCATAACGACGCAAAGGTTGTAAAGTAACTTCACAAGCAAATTCTGTATTTTTACAAAGGGATAGGAAATCACCTGCTTTGGCACGTGTTTCACGATACTCTGGTAAATAACGGCCAGCCTGACGCATCATCCAAACCGGAGTTGCATCTACCGGTTCACGTAATAAGGCACGCAAGAAACGATCATTTTTTAAGGTCGTCATTCACTTTCCCAACTTAATTCGATATTCGCATCATCATATCAAAAAGGTTGTAAATATAATAACTTCTCAAGCATTTAAAAACCGATCATGTTGAGTGCCAAAAATGATATTTACACAAAACAACTACTGCATCTCCACTTTTTTTCTGTAATACTTAGCCAGTTTTTAATACACAGTAAATGAATAATTCTTAAGGTTGAATTACATGTTCGTTCGCACCATGCTCGCACTGAGCCTAAGTTGCATATTTGCTGGTACAGCTATTGCCGCATCTACTGCTGAACAACCATTAACGCCAAAAAAAGTGACTAATGTTGCAGTTCAGGATCCCATTGATCCGTTAGCGACTGAAGCTTCATCTGCAACTAGCCAGATTAGCGCTCAAGAACAAGAAGATCTGAACCAAGCATCGCAAACTTTAGACAGCCTGCAACAATCAGAAGATGTTAAAGCCGACATCGGTGCTGCACCTGCTACAGCGACTGCTACAACTCCAACATCAACTTCGCCTGCTGCCAAAGTTGCTTGGGGTTTAAATGACCTAAATAATGCACAGTGGTATGACAACATTGGTAAAGGTCAATTCCCTGTTTATGCACGTGCGCATGTCATGCTCAATAATGCACATGCTTCACCGGGTGCAATTGATGGTACCAGTGGTAAAAATACCCTAAAGGCGATCGCTTCATTCCAACAAATGAATGGGTTGAAACCTACAGGGACTTTAACTAAAGAAACTTGGGATGCGCTGATTGCGAAACAAGGTTCTAAACCTGCATTTATTGAATACACGTTGACTGATGCAGACTTGAAAGGTCCTTATGCAGCATCAATTCCACACGACTATGCACTACAAGCAAAAATGAAAGGCTTGTACTACACACGTGTGACTGAAATGTTGGGTGAAAAATTCCACATGGACGAAGACTTTTTGAAAAAGTTGAATCCAAAAGCGACATTTAAAAAAGCTGGTGAAAAAATCTTAGTTGCGAATATTCGTAACGAAGTTCCTGAAGATATTCACCTGATCGTTGCACATAAAGGCGCGAAACAACTTTACTTGTTTAATAGCCGCAACCAAATGATCGGTTCATTCCCGGCAACGATTGGTAGTTCAGATACACCATCGCCTACAGGTACATATAAAGTAACAGGTGTTGCACCAAACCCTTGGTACAGCTACTCGCCTTCTAACTTTGTTCAAGGCAACAACAGAAAACCATTGTCTTTACCACCTGGTCCAAATGGTCCTGTTGGTAATATCTGGATTGGCTTGAGCAAAAAATCATTCGGTATTCACGGTACACCGAACCCATCTGTTATTTCTAAAACTGCGTCACACGGTTGTATTCGTTTGACCAACTGGGATGCAAATGACTTAGGTAAGAAAGTGAAATCTGGTGTGACTGTTAAATTCTTAGAATAATTTTAGTCATATTTAAAAAAGCCTGCTTCGTGCAGGCTTTTTTATAGTTGCGCCTTTATGCATAACAAAAGACTCAATCTTGGTTGAGCGTTGCAAAAATAGGATGAATTGTCGCTATAAAACTATATATCCCGATTTAGTTCAATCTTAAAATAGGCATATGTTCAATAATTAAGATAAGGATGAATGCCATGAATGCTTTTTTACATCCAAGTGAAAACCGTGGTCACGTAAAAATGGGCTGGCTTGAGTCTAAACACAGCTTTTCTTTTGGTAACTGGTATGACCCTAAATATATGGGCATCAGTGCTCTTCGTGTAATCAATGATGATTTAATTGCTGCGCATGCAGGTTTTGGTCAACATCCGCACGACAATATGGAAATCTTAACCTGCGTGCTAAAAGGCACCATTACGCATAAAGACAGTATGGGTAATCATGGTGGGATTTCTGCTGGTGAATGGCAGCTGATGAGCGCGGGAACTGGTGTTCGTCACAGTGAAATGAACCAAGGTGATGAAGATGTTCATTTATTGCAAATTTGGATCATTCCAAACGAACGTGATGCAGATCCGACATATCAGCAAATTAAATGCGATCCACGTGATCAACCAGATCAATGGCATTTAATTGTTGGACCGAATGACAATGCACCGATGCATATTCGCCAACAAGCTGAAGTGAAAACAGCAGTCATTTCTAAAGGTCAATCTTTAGACATTGAAGCAACACAACACATTAACTATGTGCATGTCATTTCAGGCTCAGTGAAAATTGCTGAACATAAAGTTGAAGCTGGTGGTGCAATTGCGTTCTTAGAAGATAGCCAAATTGAAGCGCTTGAAGATGCTCAAGTGATTTGGTTTGATTTACCCGAAGTAAAATAATTAAAAGCCCTCAAATGTGGGGGCTTTTTTTATGCAGCTTGGCTAAGGCGTTCACTGCGTTTATATAACCATATCAACACTAAAGACGGAATAATAAATCCAGCAGCAAGCATGGCTATATGTTTGATTGGAAATGTGCATGGTGACATTTGTAGTGCCAGTAAAGCGAAGAAACTGAGCTGCCAAGTTATGTTTTCACCTTTTTGAGCATGCTTTTTATATTCATAAGCCAATATATGGCAGCAAATCCAATGTCAAAGATCTAAGATCAAGTACCCCATTCCCCCATAAGTCTAAACCAAAGACAATTTTGCAAAAATATAAGTTCATATCTGCATAATACTGAAGGATATCGTCGAAAAATGCAGAAAACATGACAAGACTCTAATTGTCGCAATATGCTTATCTTTAGCCCCAAATATGTATTTTAAAGAATAAAGCAAATTACCTCCCTCACGAGAGAGTGATCCAAATCTATAAAAGTTAAATTAAAATATAAGTATGGAAATGTTTGAAGATTTGAATTTACTTGTAAAAGGCGAAATTACCCGTTTACCTTATAAAAATTAGTAACACAAAATGCCATTAAATCATCTGACCTTGCGTACCAAAGCCTGAATAAAGTTTTTGCTATAGCCATGCTCTGCAATAGCAGCAAGCCATTATCGAGGAGATTTTGACAATTTTCTAAATTTTGATCTGCTTAGGACATGGTTTAACTAAGATAAACTGAGAGTTAAATGAACAGATGCTCAGTTAATTCATAAACGATTTTTTTTATTTTTAGTAAATCTTAAATTTAATACGCCATAGCCCTGATTTAATTTAAAACAAAGACATAAAATATGAAGATTAAATACATCTAAATGCATCTTAAGTGTTCCAATAAAAAAACCTCGATCAAAGCCATTTTGCTTTAACAGAGGTTTTAGCTTGTTGGATATCGATCAGAAGTTAAAGCCAATATTTAAATTGACGCGATACAGCCATTTATCGCTATTTTCAGATGTTGCTGAAGTAAAGCCTGTGCCATTGGTTGCCCCACCAATAATATTGGCATTTTTGCCCCAAGTATAATCTGCCCACACCATAAATGGTGTAGCGATAAACATTGCACCTGTGGTATTCATTTGCGAAGCTGACCAGTCACTGCGTTCTTTGTCTAAATAACTGTAGTCATTGTAAAAACGAATGGCTTTGAGTTTACCCATATTTTGAACAGGTAATGTATATGCCAAATTGACGCTTGAAACTGTACCTTCAGAGGCAATGAAATAGGCTGGTGTTAAACCATTTGCGCCCATCAAGGTCATGTCATTACTTACACCTTCAGGGTTTTCAGCATCATATTGATAATGAATCACCGAAGACTGTAAATTCCAACGTTGGTAGTTGCTGTTGGTATGAATCCCAGCGGCATAATAACTACCTTCATCGCGGGTCGTTTTGTTATGCAATTGTGCGGCAGATCCAGATATACCGACCTCGTGTTTCCCGATTTGATCATTACCGAATTTACGTACAATACGAGTATTCAGCTGATTGTGCTTTTCGTTTTGATAAGCAGCTTGAAAGGGTAAATGATTCTCTGAAAGATCATCATAAGTTGCAGATTCAGGTGAATAGCGTAAATTGGTTTCCAACATACGTGGGTAGTAACCAACTTTCACATCCCATTCAGGATTATTGTAATTCCAGTTAATCCCCGGCGCGATGTTGTTGCCATAGCCCAAGAAGAACGGGATATGATAGGTCCAACCATTTTGCGGATATGGATAAAGCGCAAATGGCTTATAGACAAAACCTGCTTCGATGCTGTTGTTTTTGTCTAGGTTATAACCCACATAGGCTTTTTCAATTGAGGTTTTTTCCTGATCTTGAATTAAATAGCTCGCATTCAAATAGGCATCACCTGATTTGCCTTTTAAGTCGATACGGAAAATATCAAAATCCAGTTTGCCTATGCCGCGTTTATCACTTGGCTCCCACTGTTCATAACGATGATTAAAACGTAAAGCTCCACCCAATTTAAACGATTGTGTGCCATCGTCGCTTTTCCACTCTAATGGATCCTCTTTGGCTTGAACGCTAGCGGCAGCTGCGCTCAAAGACAGCATCATCGCTGTTATCAATATGGTTTTATTCATCTCAAGCACCTGTCCTTATTTTGTTTTGCATGCAAAACTTTGTTTATTTCCATATTTAACTAAAAAAAATTTATTTAGCAGTCACTGCGAACTTCATTTGCAATTAAGCAATGTCTTGCAGCGGTGCTTCGAAGTTTCGAACTTCCGAGATTAAATTTTCAAAAGAAAAGACTTCTTTCAATTGCTCTTCCGTCATCAATCCCTGAGACAGCACCACTTCTTGAATGGTTTTGTTTTCAGCAATACATTGTTTACCAATGGCATCACAGCGGTCATGTCCAAGAATTGGATCAAGCAAAGTCACAATGCCAACACTACGCATGACCAAGTCATAGGCTTGTTGTTCATTGACTTGAATGCCTGCAAAACATTTTTCATCCAAACTGCTGATGCCATGTTGAAGCAATTCAATCGATTCATTCAGTGACAACGCAATCACAGGTTCCATCACGTTCAACTGTAATTGTCCTGCTTCAGCTGCCATGCTGATGGTTAAATCATTACCCATGACTTTAAAGGCAATTTGATTAACCACTTCAGGAATCACTGGGTTCACTTTGGCGGGCATAATGGATGAACCTGCTTGCAATTCTGGTAAGCGAATTTCGGCCAGCCCAGTACGTGGACCTGAGCTGAGTAAACGCAAGTCGTTACAGATTTTTGATAGTTTGCATGCCAGACGTTTTAGGGTACTTGAAATCAGAATGAATACGCCGCAGTCACTGGTGGCTTCAACATAGTCTTCGGCGCCTTTGACTGGTAATCCAGTGAGTTCAGCTAAACGTGCCGTAATATGCTGCGCATAACCTTCAGGTGTATTCACCCCTGTACCAATTGCCGTTGCACCTAAGTTGATTTCCAATAAAAATTCACGCATTTTCTTAATCAAACGCATATCTTCATTCAGTAAAGTGGCAAAGGCTTGAAACTCTTGTCCCATGGTCATCGGAACCGCATCTTGCAACTGTGTACGGCCCATTTTCAACACATGTTTAAAATCAGCTACCTTCGCACGAATGGTTTGAATCAATTTATCCAGTGCTAAAAGCAGGTCTTCTATACGGTGATATAAACTGATCCGTAGTGCTGTTGGATAAACATCGTTGGTCGATTGGGATTTGTTGACGTGGTCATTCGGATGCAGAATCGAGTAACTCCCCTTTTGCTCCCCCAAGTATTCCAAACCAATATTGGCAATGACTTCATTACAGTTCATATTGACCGATGTACCTGCCCCACCTTGGTAACAGTCAATTGGAAATGACGCTGCCCATTGCTGTGGCTGTTCAATCAATTGATCAGCTGCATATTCAATGGCTTTAAGCTGTTGCTCACTGATTTTTTTATAATTAAAATTACTTTGTGCAGCTGCTTTTTTGACAAAGCCTAAAGCACGAATAAAATGCAGTGACTGTCCAACCGTTAAATGGGAAATTTTAAAATTTTCTAATGCACGTTGGGTATGAATGCCGTAATACGCACTAAATGGCACTTCTTTAGCACCCAGTAAATCATGCTCAATCCTTGTTTGCATATCCACTCACCTTGTTTTGCTCTACCTTAGTCTGCTGAACTCAGGTTTTATGTCCTTTGACTTTACATGTCGTCTGACTGTAACTCAGGTGCAATTCCCCTTCGGGGAAATTACACCGTTCAATTTCATTCACTTTTGTTTGATCAAAAGGGTTTTAGACTTTACTGATCCAATTCGGATGGATTAGTACAATTTCTTCTGTGGTGGACCCGCAAATTTCAATGGACCAATTGCGTTCATATCAAGCTCAATAACCGCTGGACCATTCAAATCAATGGCTTCTTTGATTGCAGTTTTAAACTCTTCCGCGCTCGCTACTTTCCAGCTCTTCACACCCATTGAATCACCAAGCAATTTGTAGTCTGGCGTATGCAGTTCGTTATAGTATTGACGACCGCCAAAGTAGTTATTTTGAATGCCACGCATGACGCCATAACCACCATCATTCATAATCATCAGCACCATATCGGTGTTTTCTTGCGCCATCGTCGCAATTTCACCAATACCCAGCATCAAGCCACCATCACCCACTAAGCCCACAACTTTTTTGTCTGGGTTAGCAATCGATGAACCAATGGCATGTGCAAGACCCAAGCCTATTGCACCAGCCAATGAGTGGATGTTTTTGTTCGGTGTTTGTACTGGGAACAAACGGCTGCCCCAAGTACTGCCTGACATGGTGATGTCACGAACAAAAATACCGTCTTCTGGTAATGCTGCACGTAAGTGATCACAAATTAATGCGTATTGATCCATTTGCGTACGTAGTGCATCTACCGCATGTTCACGCGCAGCCTTAACATCTGCATCATATGCAGCATCAATTTTGCTTAGGCCATTCAATGCGCTAATGACACGTGCAAAAGTATCTTTGGTATCTGCACATACAAATTGTGAAATCTTGTAGTTACGTTGCTGTGCAACTGGATTTGCATCAATTTGGATGATGTTTTCAGGGAATTCAACTGAGTAAGTCTTGGTTTCATTACTGCGTAAACGTGAGCCTGCAACAATCAATAAGTCCGCCTCTTTCATCAGTTTTTCAACGGCTGCAGAGTTATGGAATGCACGTAAGCTACGTGGATGATCATCTGCCAATACACCGCGTGCATGCGTAGATGAAACAACTGGAATACCTAAGTCAGCCAGCGCTTTCACTTCTGCAACTGCATTTAACGTACCGCCACCAATCCACAGTAATGGACGTTTCGCCTTTTTCAATGCATCTGCAATCATGTTAATTTCAGCATTTTCCGCTTGCGGCAGTTGCATGGCTTTTACTGGGCCAAGATTGGCTGGCAAATCAATTTCAGCCGCTTGCACATCAATTGGAATTTCTACACTGACTGGCCCCATAGGCACAGTCGTCGCAACGCGAATCGCTTCACGAATAACACCAACAGCATTGTCTGGGCTGGTAATACGAAAAGCCGCTTTGCTTGATGCTTTTAAGAAAGTCAGTTGATCTTTAGTTTCATGAATAAAGCTTGCATCGCGATCTAAATATTCACGTTCCACTTGACCTGTTAAATGCAACACTGGACTGCCTGCATTCATTGCTTCAATCAGTGAACCCACAGCATTACCTGCACCAGCACCAGTACTGGTCAAAGCTACACCTAAACCTTTAAAGCGTGCATGTGCGTCTGCCATAGTGACAGAACCTGCTTCACCACGCGCTGCGACAAAGCGCATTTTTTCACGGCGGCCTACGGCATCTGCAATAGGCAAGTTGTGAATAGAAATCACGCCATACATGCTGTCTACATTATGCTGTTCTAAAACTCGAGCGATTGCTTCGCCTACATTTACACGTTCAGTCATTGTTCTTTCCTTAAATTCTTGAATTTTTGATTACTAATTTTTTGAGTCTGCTAGTCCGACCATGGATTGGCTTGCTCGTTTAAACCTAGATAAATACTTTTTTGCTGCATATAAGACAGGATACCGAGACGGCCTTTTTCACGGCCAATTCCACTGTCTTTAAAACCACCAAAAGGTGCGCTGATGGAGAATTTTTTATAGGTGTTAATCCACACCGTACCGACTTCCAGCAAACGGGCAATTTTCCATGCTTTACGGTAGCTTTCTGTCCAAATCCCTGCCGCTAAACCAAAACAGCTATCGTTGGCTTGCTCGAATAAATCTTTTTCATTGTCGTATGGCATAACGACCAACACAGGGCCAAAAATTTCTTCTTGGCAGGTTTGCGCGCTGTTGCTCAAACCCGTGATGATCGTCGGTTTGTAGAAACTGCCTTTGGCAAATTCACCTTCAGTGATCGCTTCACCACCCGTAACAACCGTACCGCCTTCAGCTTTGGCTAATTCCACATACCGATGCACAGATTCCAAATGCTTTTGGTTAATAAGTGAACCCATATGTACATTTGGCTGTTCAGGATGGCCCACGCGTAAACCTTCAGTGATTTCCACTAATCGCTTTAAAAATTCGTCATAAATGGAAGCGTGAATAAACAAACGCGAACCCGCAATACACGCCTGACCTGCTGAACTGAAAATACCGTAAGCAATACCTTTGGCTGCAATTTCAATATCTGCATCTGGCAGTACAATTGTTGGCGATTTTCCGCCTAACTCTAAAGACGTGGTAATCAGCTTTTCAGCAGCAATATGCGCCAAGTGACGGCCAGTAGATGTACCGCCCGTAAAAGAAATTTTGCGTACTAAAGGATGTTGGGCAATAGCATCACCAATCACTGAGCCGCGTCCAACCAACACACTCAAAATGCCTTTTGGTAAGCCTGCTTCTTCAAAGATTTTTGCCAACTCCAAAGCAATTAATGATGTCGCTTCAGCTGGTTTTAAAATCACCGCGTTACCTGCTGCAATAGCGGGTGCCAATTTTTGCACTTCACTGGCAATTGGAGAGTTCCAAGGGGTAATCGCTGCCACCACACCTACAGGTTCATACACACTCATGGTCAAAAAGTCAGATGCACGCTGCGTGGTCAATTCTTCATTAAAAGTTTCACAAGCTGCGGCATTAAAGCGCGCCGTTGCTGCTGCACTCATCACCAAAGCACGTGTTTCGGCTAAAGGCTTCCCGTTGTCACGAGTTTGCAATTTAGATAATTCATCTGCGCGGGCTTCAATAATATCGGCGACACGGTACAAAATTTTTGCGCGCTCATGCGGCAAAGAATTGCGCCACGCTGGCTTACGCCAAGCTTGATCAGCCTTTGTAATCGCTTCTTCAACATCGTCCAACGTTGCGGTAGAAATTTCCGCATTGACTGAATTGTCTGCTGGAAAAACACTTTGAATCACGTTGCCGCGGCCTAAACGCCATTCACCTGCAATATAAATTTCTTTAACCATGGCACTCACCAAATTCCTTTTAAATCTGAATCGCATCTACGCTGTTGCGGCATGCACGGATCACGCTCAATGCTGCCAATGTTGATGTTTTGGGATTGCTCTCCAAAGGCACACCAATCATTTCAATACTCATTTGACCAAACCGCCCTTGGGCAATAATGGTATGTTTGTTTTGGTTAATATGTGGATCGACCGTTAGCTCAACCATGGTTTCATCCATGCCGATACCCGCCAATGCAATGGTGGCAGCCACGTTGGCATTGGCTGGAAAATGCAATGCCGCTTCACGCGCAGTACCGGTATAAAAAACGGTGGCTTCAGTCACTTGATCTAAATCAATGAGCTTTTCTGCATAACTGCCACGCCAACTGTTTGGACTTTTGCAGCCTTTATAAGTGACCTTTTCCAATCCACCTTCTTTGGCCGCTGAAATGCCGTCAATTCCTGCAATCGCACCTGCCAGTAAATGAATGTGTGCACCCGAATGTTCAGCGGTATTTTGCAACTCTTCAAAGAAAGCGCTGTCAGCCAAAGTGCCCACAGAGATCAGGCCAATGTTCCAGCCTTTTGCTAAAACTTTCGTGGCATGTTCTTTCACCGCAGCTTGGCCTGCCACTTCAATCACATAGTCGGGCGTGCCATCACAATCGTCGATATCGGAAATGACCTGCACATCTGCGGCAAGCGCGTCCTGTACACTGGCAATACTGCGCTCTGGTACCACCACCCATTTCAATTTAAGGTCTTTGGGCAAATGGCTGCGAACCTCATTGGCCATTGCGCCAAAACCAATCATCATCAGCTGTTTCATATGCCCACCTTATAAATGCTTGTTAAAGCCGCCAGAAACATCGATTGCGGAACCTGTGGTATATGACGCCATTGGCGATGCCAAGAAAACCAAAGCGCGCGCGGGCTCTTCAGGTTTGCCTAATCTCTCCATTGGAATACCTCGTTTTTTAGCGATATTGCCAATCCATTCTTCCCACGTTTGATTTTGATCAGAACGGGCTGCAAAACGGCGTTTCCACTGTGCAGATTCCACCATGCCCAATAGGATTGAGTTGACACGAATACCGTATTGAGAAAATTCATGCGCCAATGAATGGGTTAAATTCAACAATGCTGCACGTGCAGATGAGGTCGCTATCATGTGCGGTTCAGGCTGCAACGCTAGTAATGAATTGACATTGGTAATCGATGCACACTCTGACTGCTGCAATGCTGGCAAAAATGCGCGGATAGGATGCAGCACACTGAAATATTTCAATTCAACTTCTTTCAGCCAATCTTCATCCGCAGTATTTTCGAAGTTTGAAACACGACCTTGGCCTGCGTTATTAATTAAAATATCCACGCCACCAAATTCTTTTTGAACTTGATCTGCAAATTTTTTCACATCAACTTTATCTAAAACGTTGCAAGTTGAGGTAAAGACTTTGGCATTTGGGTACCGTGATAAAACCTGTGCTTTTGACTCATTCAAACGCTGTTCGTCACGACCACACCAAGCAACTTGTGCGCCTTCGGCTACCAAAAGCTCAACCGTTGCCAAGCCAATACCAGACGAGCCACCGGTGACTACTGCTTTTTTGCCTTCTAATTGGAAGCTCATTTTCCTATCTCACATCCGTGCGTCATGTAGCGACAATAAAATTTGGTTAAATTGCGCTGCTTGATCCAAATAACTCAAGTGGCCTGCAGCGGCAATTTCGTAGCATGGATTCAACTGAAACTGATCCGCCAATGCTTGAATATCCTGTGGAGGCGTTATGCCATCCGCCATGCCTTTAATCACATGAATATTGTACTGTTCTGGGTTTAAATAACTTTGAATCGCGTCATAGGCCAAAAGATACGATGCATCAGTAAAGCCTTCTAATTGAATGTTTTGCATCACTGTTTCAATCAGCGCTAATGCCTCTGCTGAAGCATTAGCAACCAAATGCGGCCCACGTGATTGCGCCATGCCTGATGCGCCTAAGGTCTGCAGCATTTTTGGACGCTTTTCAAAGACATCCTGCTGCTTTTGTGCATCACTACCTTTATAACCCTGCGCTGCATTGGCAAGGACCACTGCATCTACCATGTCTGGATAGCGTGCATTAAAGGCTGCTGCCTGCATTGCACCTAAAGAATGACCGACCAAAATCATTTTGTTTTGATCCGGAGCTGATCCTAAGTTCAGGCCTAATGCAGTCAACATGCCTTTTAAACGCTGTGCATAATCTTCTGCATTCGGCTGTTCTGCAGCTAAAGGATCTGACTGGCCATAACCCGGTGCATCCCATGCAATCACATGAAAATGATGACTCAAATCTTGCAACTGCTTGACCCATGAACCTGAACCCGAACTGATGCCATGCAGCAAGACCAGAACTTTGCCTGCGCCTGCCTCACGGTAAGATTGCTGTACACCGTCAAACTGAACGGTTTTTAATTCAAACTGTGCCAATTGCTCAACTAAAGTCATCTCTTTTCTTCCTAAAATTAACGCTTGATTTGAGACAGAGGGTGTTCAGGCGGATAGTTCGGAATCGTCGGCTTGCCAGTACCTAGCATTACGCACATTAGGGCATCTTCACTTCCTGGGTTAAATAAGCCGCGGTAAATCCCTGGTGGAATTGAAATCAAGTCACGTTCTTTTAAGCGGGTTGAAAACTTCTCGCCTTCATGTTCGATAAAAAGATCAATTTCACCACGCAGCATAAAGAACACTTCTTCTACATCGTGATGAATATGCAACGGACCTTCGCACTGCGGTGGCAAGACCATAGTTGAAAAGGTAAAGTTTTCTGCAGGCACCGTATTTCCATCATTTGCTACACCTGTTGCACCTGTCCCCATATAACGCATTTGCGCACGACGGTATTTCGGGTCGTAATCTGCTTGAAATTTGAGTGCATCATAATCGTATTGACGCGTTTCAAAGCGAGCGATGCGTCCGCCAATCCATTCTTCTAATGTTTGACCTTCAGGCTGTTTCCAAGATTCAAATTGCTGTACAGACATGATTCTCTCCTTATTTCAGCTCACTGCGATTTCATAAAAGTGGAGCTGGATCTGATCTAAATTGTTCTTACCGTCAGCACCAGTTGCTTTAAGCGTCATGACGGTCATGTATATCGGTTAAATAAAAGTAAGGGCTGATTTCTTGGCTTTAACTTTGGCTCAAGCCTTAATAACGTTTCAGCAATGGCGCGAGGAAGAAGGAACCGATCACGGCGACTGCTGCCAAGAAGGTAATGCCAATATTGAAACTACCGGTTTGCATTACGATCGCACCAATTAATACCGGTGCCGCTGCACTGGCAAAGTTACCAAGACCATTGAAAATACCGCCTGCTGTTGCGCCTACGTCTGCTGTAGTAATACGTGCTAACAGTGCAAATACTGCTGCTACACCGAAGCCCCATGCCATAGCACTTAGAGACATCGCTAGAATCACCATCACAGGATCAGTTGCAATCACCATGGCATACATGAATATCCCTGCAATCAGTAAGCCACCGCTCACTTGAATCGCACGTTTGCCCATTTTGTCCGAAAGGAATGCACCAGCGACTTCACCCACTAACATCGCAATGAATGGAAGACTTGAGTAGGCACCGAATTCTTTTAAGTTAAAGCCTTTGTCTTGAATTAAGTAAGAAGGCACCCAGCTGTTTAAACCCCAGAGGTAAGTCATCAATGCAATGTTAAAGATGCACAGTAACCAGAATGAACCGTTGCTTAGCAAAGTTTTGGTATGCGCCACATGGGTACGGAAATTTACGCGTTTACCAACACCTTCCAAATCCACTGTGCGTTTCAACTGTAAGTTACCTAGGCCATACACAATCAGTATCAATACAATGAAGGTCAATGCCCCCATGACAAAGAACGTGGTGTGCCAGTCATAGTGCGCCAAAACAAATGCAGTAATCGGAAAGCCTAGGAATGCGCCAATTGGAGTTCCGAGGAGGAACATTGTCGAAGCACGCGCTTGCTGACGGTCGGTATATGTTTGTTTCACAATGGTATAAGCCAAAGCAAACAATGGGCCTTCAGCTAAACCGAGCAGAACGCGCAGCGTCATCATCGTAGAATAATCTGTGGTGAAACCCATCAAAAACATCAATAGGCCCCAAGACGTCACACTCCAAAACAGCATTTTTTTAGGACAAAAAATATCGCCTAAAAAGCTCAGAAACATTGACGAAAAACCGTAAGCTAGCAAAAAGCTTGTCATCAGCCAGCCTAGTTTTGCCTTGTCCTGTGCAATGCCCATCGCATCTTGAAACGTTGCATCTGAAAACAAGACAGCAATACTAATTTTGTCAAAGAAAGCCAGTACCACGCAGATCATTAAAATGATCGCTGGGGTCCAATGCTTTAATCCTGTTTTTGCATCATTATCCATGGGTAAATCCTTTCATTCATGGGCTAATATTTTTTAAACGCTTATTTCAATTTCATTAAATTAAAGTCTGGATCTTGCAATTGAGCTGGATCCAATTCGCGCTGGCTGGCCATCCATCGTTTTGCCAGTTTGATTAATTTTGAATCATTCACTGCGATCATATTCAGCAGCTGTTGATTTGCATCTAAATAGAAAAAACTGATTTGCGTTTCTGTAGTTTTACGAATCACCACCTGATGAGTTTTTTCAGGCTGATAAGTCCCTAAAATCTGAATGTTGCATTGATACTGATCTGACCATAACCAAGGTATATCCTGATAGGCTGTCATCTCACCCAACATTGATTTTGCTGCAGAAATAGCCTGATTTTGCGCATTCGCCCAAGACTGAATGCAGTAACCGAGTGATGGATGAATAGCCACATCACCTGCAGCATAGATATCTACATCTGAGGTTTGTCCATATTCATTTACCACAATGCCATCTTTAACTTCGAGTTCAGCTAAAGTAGCTAATTCTTTTGCAATTTCTGCACCTGCGCCGACCACCACACAATCAAACTGTTTTAATTTAATGTCTGCATCAAATACTTCAACATGATGATCTGCAGTTTCAATCAAATGCAATTTGGTCGCATTTAAATGAATCGCTGTACCATTGCTTTCATGCAAGTGCTTGAGAAAATCAGAGACTTCTGGGCTGACACTGCGTGCGCAAAGGCGTGAACCGTATTCAAAAATTTCGACCTGCTTGCCCTGCTTACGCGCAGTCGCAGCAATTTCTAGACCAATCCAGCCACCGCCAATCACGGCAATATGTTCTGCAGCTTTAAATTTTTCTGTCAGCTTTTGGCAGTCTTGAATATCACGCATGGTGTATACATTCTGCATGCTCGACCAAGCTGAAACAGGAATACGCGCTCGGCTTCCTGTCGCAATCAGCAATTTGTCATAAGGCAAAACTTTGCCGCTTTCCAAATGCACGGTTTTATCCGCTTTATCTAGTTTGACCGCATGATCTGGCTTGTGCCAAGTCACTGAAAAATCATTCACCTGCTCCTGAGAAAACAGATTCAAGCTTTCTACTTCTGCTTCTTGTGACAGCACTTGCTTTGACAATGGTGGACGTTCATAGAACACCTGCTCTTCATTTGAAACTACGTGAATTTCACCGTCAAAGCCTTGACCACGTAAAGTATGTACTGCCCATCCTGCAGCTTGGCCTGCACCGACAATCACTATTCTGTTCATGCTGATCTCCTTATCACCATTTACCTTAGGCAGGCTTTACTTGACGGCGGGTTTCATGGTCCAAACCACCTTCAATTGCCCATTCGGTAAATAATTCCAAGCTGTGCTCTTCTACACGCGGCTGCCATGCTTCAGTTAGGTAATCATCATTGGTGTAGTACTCAAAAGCACCGCCCAATGGTGAGTTCACATACCAAAAGTAAGCCGATGATATTGGGTGACGACCCGGACCAATAAAGGTTGACCAGTCTTGACGATTCATACTTAAACCGCCGCCAATGACTTCATGAATATCACGGACCACAAATGCGACATGGTTCAAGCCCGCTGGTTTATTCGGCACGGACAATAAGAACAAATCATGATGGAAACCTTCGCCGCGGCAGCGTAAGAATGCACCGCGCTTACGGTAAGCATCGGATAAATGGAAGCCAACTTTCTCAATATAAAATGCTTGTGTCGTTTCCAAATCTGGTGTGAAAAACACCACATGACCAATGGCTACCGGTTCTGCTTTTTCATACACAGGACTAGCTGCATTCACACGCTGTATATTGCCAAATTGGTTAATGCCTTCTGTTTTTGCTTCTGGCAATGCATGCGTTATGCTTTTTTCAAACACAATGGTCATGCCGTTAGGATCGCGGCACTGCACATGCGATGCTGAACTTGCAAAACCCGGCTCATTGGCTAAATTTGCTTTTAAACTGTCAAAATCTTGATCATTTTCAACACCCCATGTTACTTCACGTAGTGTTGAACCGGCTTCAATGGCTGGCGGTAAACGTGCATCAGAGGTATCAAAAAGATACAGTTTGCTGCCATTTTGCGTTTGATATAAATCTGTACCATCAATATCTGTTGCCACCGACTTTAAGCCAAAATCAGCTAAAAATGTCTTTGCCTCTTGGCGGTTTTCGACACCAAATTTAAGGACTTCAATTCCTGTAATCATGTCTTGCTCCTTAATTAAATACGAAACCGCCATTCACAGGAATATTCTGTCCGGTCACAAAAGATGATAAATCTGAAAGCAGATAAATCGCTGTGCCGTTCACATCCTGCGGAAGTTGTTGACGCTGTATTGCTCTTCCATTCACATACAAATCATGGCGTGATTGCGGGACATATTCTGTGGCTTCGACCAGTGTTAAACCTGGGCTGATGGTATTCACACAGATATTATCTGCGCCTAACTCACTTGCCATTGAACGGGTCATCGAAATAATGGCGCCTTTACTTGCAACATAAGCCATCAGCTTTGGTGCGCCCCACAGCGCTGTATCGGAAGCAATATTGATAATTTTGCCCTGTCCTGACGCTTTTAAATGTGGTACGCAAGCTTGAGAAACCAACCAAGTGCCTTTAACATTGACAGTCATCACACGGTCCCAAAGCGCTTCGTCATAGCTCATCATATCTACACCGCCCACCCCTGTCGCCAAAGCAGCACAGTTGATCAAGCCATCCAATCCACCTAAAACACCTACGGCAATTTGTACGGCATTTTGAATCGAATTTTTATCGCTCAAATCAATCATGACAGATGAGACTTTTAAGCCATTTTTCGCCAAGCTTTGCGCTTCATCATGCACTTGATCTGCCAAGATATCAGCCATCACCACCGCAGCGCCTGCTTCAGCAGCCGCTTGGGCGAAATCAAGTCCTAGGCCGCGCGCAGCTCCGGTAACCAAGATGCGCTTGCCGGCTAAAATCTGCACATTAGCCATTTGACGCTTCCTTCATTTCAATGCGATTTTCATCTTTCACTTCACGCAGCGCTAAGATTTTTTTGATTTGCTTTTCCGCCTCTTTTTTCATCAGGCGGCGTAAGCGAGATAAGCCTACATCGTGCTGATAAAGGAATTCGTGTTGACGTGCATTGGGCGCCATGTTTTCTAAGATAATGCGGTCTTGTTCCAGTACATCCCAGTGCAATTGCTCAAGATGGTTACGGTACAAGAAACGCCAAACATTACGTTGCCAACCTGACACTTTACGGCAGCGCCAGAAGAATACGCGAGTGTTGTCGGCATCAATCGGGGTAGCAAAACCGACAATCCAAAACTCACCACCCGGACCAAAAGACTTACGGTAAGGAATCGATAAACGTAACCATGCCGCCCCCGTTTGACCATATTCAACCCAGTCAAAGTTCACACCAGTTTGACCTTCTTTTTCAAAGACGAAACCATCTTGGGTTGCGCGGTGCTTCATTTCAGCTGTACGTTCACCTTCCGCCATCGAGTGCGATGTACAATGCAGGTATGTGCCGTGCATCGGGTCCATCACGTTATCAATGGCATATTGATGATTCACTTTCCAATCTGCCATACATAGGAATGAGCTCCACTCATCACTTGACAGCTGATCGGGTAAGTTAAGTTCTGCAGGCGCTTCACTAGCATCAAGACCAAACCAAATGAAGATCGCATCATTCATTTCTTTGACTTGATATGATTTTACACAGTCGCTGCCTTTGAGCGGGCAATCATTTACTGCTGGCACATCTTCCACCACGCCGTCATGACGTACTTCTACACCGTGATACCAACAAGCAACGCGGTTACCCAAATTCCAGCCAAGCGATAAACGTGCGCCTCGGTGCGGACAGCGGTCTTCTAGTGCATGTACAGCGCCTAGCTCATCGCGCCATACCACAATATTTTCGCCTAAACGGGTAATCCCAACAGGATTTGAACCTACTTCCCAGCTTGCCAAGACTGGATACCATTGATCACGCAGACCAAGATCCAAATATTGTTCTAAATTAATTTCTGCAGTCATGATGAAATCCTTTTCTTAATAGCCTAGACGCTGCATTTCTTTCGAGAAGCTCTCAGTGGTCCAGACCTCTCCTGCTACTGTTCTAAACCCTTGCTGATTCAGTGCATCGGTTAATGCATCCAGTTCTGTCACATCGTTATTGAAGGCTTGAATTAAATGCTGCACAAAATCCAATTCATATTGGCTCGGCGCGCGGCTGCGGTTTTGCCAAACCAAATGTTCAACCTGACCCGGAATTTGAATATTGTTAATGCCTGCGTCATTCGAAGGCGTTGCGTTAATCCATTTAGCTAGCTTTTCGTTAAATGCTTTCATGTGAATATTTCCTTTTCTTCCTTCAGCCTTAGAGTTGAATTTGAACTTCACCGTTTTCAACGCGTACTGGGTAAGTACATAAATCTCTGCAACCAGGGCCACTTTCCAAAGTCCCTGTTTCCAAGTTGAAAATCGCTTCATGCAGCGGGCATTCAACTGTCAGTCCTTCAATGAAGCCTTCTGTCAGTAACGCAAATGCATGCGGGCAGACGTTTTCAACCGCGAAATAATTTTCTTCGATAAGAAAGACACCGATCTTTTTGTCTTCGACTTCAACCGCTTTTGGCTCTTCATCAGCGACTTCATTCACTTTGCAAACAGATATCCAGTTCATATGCTCATCTTCCATGTTTTATATGCAAAACAATATTTAATATTTGAAACATTATGAATAGAATAATGCGTGAGCAATTTAATTGTCAATTTTTATAAATTTATATATTTCATAAAGATAGTTAAAAAACACATTTTGCAATGTTTTATTTACAAATTAATGTTTTATATATAAACATTGCGATCTCATTTTTAGGCCGCTAAAATAGCCCCAATAGGTTATTTATTTTTATATAAACTTGATCAAAGATGAGCTTGGCAAATGAATTCAATTAATAACGATGCCTCTTTAGAGAAAGAAACTGAATCTTCCAATGACGAGCGCTATTTAGTCCCAGGCTTAATTCGTGGCTTGGCCATTTTAAAATTATTCGATCAACATCATCAGGAAATGACCATTTCTGAAATCGCGGAAAAAATAGATGTAAACCGTTCCAGCGCTTTTCGTTTAATTCACACCTTAGAGCACTGCGGCTACCTGCGAAAAATGTCGCAAAAAACCTATGCGCTCAACAGCAATGTGATGGAACTGGGCTTTAACAGCTTATCTAAATCATCACTGACCGATTTGGCTGCGCCGATCATGCGCGAATTGCGTGACCGAATTAAAATTGCGGTGCATTTATCGGTCTTAGAAGGCACAGATATTGTTTTCGTCAGCAATGTTCAGTCCAATGGTCCATTTACCAGTACCGTGCATATCGGCACACGCTGGCCTGCACATGCAACGGTGATTGGTCAATTGATTTTGTCGCAACTTTCGGAAGCTGAAGTCATCAAGCGTTATGAAAATATTCAAGATTGGAAAATATTTTCGGAACGTACACCGCGTAATATTGAGGCTTTATTAGAACGACTGCGTGAAGTACGCAATCAGCCATTTATGGTGAGCTGGGGACATTTCAATACAGATATGGCCGCTTGTGCTGCGCCTATATATAGTCAGGCAAGTGGGAAAATGAGCGCTATTTTGTCGGTCAGTTGCCCTTTGAGCACCTATACAGAAGCTCAATTCCGTGGAGAAGTTGCCAATACCGTCATAGAATGTGCCGATAAAATTTCAAAATTTATTTACGTCTAAATAGATGGAATCACTTTAAACATCTCGAAATCAAGCATTTTGAGATGTTTTTAAATGACGCTCAGTAGCTCAACATTTAGATAAAATTCATCAATCAATGGTGACTTTATATTGTTGTATTGCCGATACAGTCTACAGTTTCTGTCTTAAGTTTCCACGCGATAAAAATGATTTTGCATAAAGACGCCAAACATAGAAGCAAATAATTGCCGATCTTGTTCAGCTTGAAAGATGCCCCCGAAATAGTCCCGATCTGTGGTTAAAATTAAATCTAAGAATGTTGCCTGCTTGGGAACGGCACCCTTTCTTTGGCAATATGCAAAATATGCACTGACATCTTCAAATAAAATCCACCACTCCTGTGGACTTCCAATCTGAACGCCACCTAATGAATGCTCTAGATCAAACATCGCATTAAGCAGATATTGAAAATTTTGCTTTGAACTTTGAAATTGAAATCTCGGATAATCTGTTGTTAGATTTAATTCGATCAGATGTAAATGGATTCTCCGAGCACGCTCTAATCTACATTTAACTTTTAAATATTGTTGATAACGACGTCGATCTTTTGCTGTGACCGTTGTTAAGCGAGACAAATCCATATTGTCGTGTAAATCACTGAGTTTTACTTCACACGCTATTGCATTTTTAGCGGTACGCTGCGCAGCTTGAAATCGGTTCTCACCTGCTGTTTTAGTCAGTGCCAGTATCGCGTCGATAATATGGGCTTGAAAATCTAAAGCATGAAGCTCATCCGTCGTTGTCTCTGTATCTTCTAAAATGTCATGTAATACAGCGACGATTTTAGCATCGGGATGTTGCACATTTTGCATCACACGAAGTGGATGCTGAATATAAGCTTGACCCGCTTTATCGACTTGTCCGAAATGGCGTTCAGTCGCCAATGAAATCGCGTTTTCTAAAGTTGAAATAAAGAATCTCCCCTTCGTGGTCTTTTTTATTTTTCTCCATCATATTAACCAATGAATACATCTATTTATAGCTCTAAGCACGCCCCTAACGACACAGATTGACTCGCAAAATACATATCTACCGTGAATTATCGTGAGCTAGATCTTTTGCAAATAGTTCTATGCCATTCGCGCCAACATTTCCAAAGTAATTTTTTTCACCTCTTCTTTACTTTGCTGAATATGGCTGCGCATTTTCTCCAATGCCGCTGTAACATTATGTCCAAGGATCAATTGTAAAATCTGTTGATGCTCTGCATAAGTGGCTTCAATTCGATAATCTTTAGAAAAATCTAAGCGACGAATAATACGAATTTTTTCACTCACATCCCGATGCACCTTTGCCATTTCACTATTACCGATTGCTTCAAGCAATTGGCAGTGAAATGCTTCATCTTGCATCGATAAACTTTTTAAATCATGCAAATACTGTTCAGGCTGAATACACCACAAATTCACCAATGTCTGTAAAGCCTGTTTGAGTTGTTCTGTTTCCATGTTGCAGAGCTGCTCAATGGCATAGCATTCAAGCAAAATCCGCAAATCATAGAGTTCTTCATAGGCTTTAAAATTGAGTGGCTTCACCTCCCAACCGCTACGAAAATTTACCCTTACATAGCCATCTTGCTGTAAACGGTATAAAGCCTGCCGTACGGGCGTACGGCTCACTTCATATAATTCAGCAATTTCAGATTCGGTGAAACGTGCGCCCGGTTTGAGCTGGAAATCAAAAATATCGCTTTTTATTTTTTGGAAAACCAGCTCAGACAAGTTGTCTGAGCTTTTCCCAACAATGGTGGTTGTGGTCATGTTTATTCCATATAAACCAGCGGTTCACCGCTATGTACCGTTTGTCCTGCACGGCAAATAATCGCTTTCACGATACCATCATCATCGGCATAGACTGGAAGCTCCATTTTCATCGCTTCAATAATGGCTACAGTCTCACCTTTCTTCACAGACTGTCCAGCTTCGACAAAAATTTTCCAAATGTTGCCGGTCATCGATGCATTTAAAGCTGCATACTGGCTATAGTCGGTATCATCTTGCAGGATTTCCATTTCCGCAGGTGCATCAAACTCATCTTTCCAGCGTTCAACTTCAGTTGTAAATGCCTGCTGCTGCTGTGCTTTAAATTCGGCAATACTGTCCTTCTCTGTTTCCAAAAAGGCTTGATAGGCTGCAAAATCAAATTCAGTTTCTTCAATTTTGATTTCCGCCACACCATTGGCAAAGTCAGCACGGAATTGATCCAGTTCAGCTTCAGTTACTTCATAATATTTAATTTGATCAAAGAAGCGTAAGAACCATTGCTGATCGCCAAACTGCTTGTTCTTTTTAAACTTATTCCAAATGGGCAATGTACGACCAATCAACTGATAACCGCCCGGTGAGTCCATGCCATAAATACACATGTACATACCGCCAATACCCACTGTGCCTTCTGCGGTAAAGGTACGTGCAGGGTTATATTTCGAACTGAGTAAACGATGACGTGGATCAATTGGCACGGCACAAGGTGCGGTTAAATACACATCGCCCAAACCTAAAATTAAGTAATTTGCATCAAAAATAATGTCTTTGACTTGCTCACGGCTGTCTAATCCATTAATGCGCTGAATGAAATCGACGTTATTTGGCAACCAAGGCGCTTTAGCACAAACACTTTCTTGATAACGTTCCACAGCACCTAAAGTGGCCGAGTCCTCAAATGCCATCGGTAAGTGAATAATACGGGATGGAATCTTGTTTTGGCTCAAATCTCCCATCTCATTTTCGAGTCCTAATAAGAACTGAATTAAATTCGCTTGGCTGAAACACAATCCATCATATTTAATTTGCAGTGAACGCACACCCGGTGAAAGCTCTAAGATTCCATCAATATTCGCTTCACGAATGAGCTGCATCAGTCTATAAACACGTAAGCGTAATGCAAGATCGAGGACATTTTCGCCATATTCCAACAAGATATAACTGTCACCTGCCTGACGATAGACCGCTTTTGGCGCATGTGCATCCGCTTCACGCACAGCCAATATCCCTTCAGGCTTGCATTCAAAATTGACCAACGCTGACTTTTCAGGCGCTTGAGCAAAGTTTTGGATATCGGCAATTTGCTGAACTTCCAATGCATTGGCTTGTTCAACACTCATCGGATAGAAACTAATGCTGTCATCTGCCTTAAGTTGACCAATTTTCCAAAGTTCAGCTTTGGCAATCGTCACTGGGCAAACAAAGCCACCGAGGCTTGGGCCATCTTTCGCCAAAATCACAGGGAAATCACCGGTGAAGTTAATCGCCCCAATGGCATATTCACAGTCATGCACATTGGATGGATGCAAACCTGCTTCACCACCATTTTCACGTGCCCAGCTTGGGGTCGGGCCTGTTAAACGAATGCCTAAACGGTTTGAGTTAAAGTGTACCTTCCATGTTGAAGCAAAAAATTCTTCAATATATTCAGATTTAAAGAAATCTGGTGCACCATGCGGGCCATAGAGCACACCAATTTTCCATTCTTTGCCATAGCTTGGAATACGTTCTGCTGCCAAAGCTTGCGGTGCTGCTGTTGCAATTTCCAATCCATCTAAAGGCAGACTTGGATTGACCATTTTAATCATGTCACCTGCACGCAGCACTCGCCCTGCATGACCGCCAAAATTACCCAATGCAAAGGTTGAGCGGCTGCCTAGATATTCAGGTACATTTAGTCCGTTGCGGATTGCAAGATAAGTACGGCAACCCGACTCAACTTGTCCAAGTACTAATGTTTGCCCTGCTTTGATGCTGATCGGTTGCCAAAAATCGACATTCACACCATCTAGAGTCGCGCTACATGGCGCACCTGCAAGGGCTACAATGTTGTCTGCATGAAATTTTAAACTCGGCCCTTGTAAGGTAAACTCAAAGCCTGCTGCCGATTTTGGATTACCCACAATTTGATTAGCCAATTGAAATGCATAATCGTCCATTGGGCCTGATGGCGGTATGCCAATATCCCAATAGCCCACACGCCCCGGATAATCTTGAATCGTACTTTGTGTACCCGGTTGCAGCACCTCAATCACATTTGGCACGTATTTAAAATCATCCAGCAGACGTGTCCAGATTTGCATATTATCAAAGCGTGCATCAGACACTACGGTATGTGCATAGTCTAAGTTGGTGCTGATGCCATTCAGGCGAGTTTCAGCCAAGGCTATTTTTAGCTTGGCAATCGCACTGTCTCGGTCTGCGGCATGCACAATAATTTTGGCAATCATCGGGTCAAAATATTGTGAAATTTCAGTGCCTGTAGATACCCAGGTATCTACACGAATGTCTTCAGGGAAATACACATCTGTGAGTACCCCCGGACTTGGCTGGAAGTTTTTCACTGGGTCTTCCGCATAAATACGCACTTCAATGGCAGCGCCATTGGGCTGAATATTGCTGAGTTTTTCCCAATATAAAGCATCACCAGCTGCCACTTTCAGCATGCATTCAATCAGATCTAAACCCGTCACCATTTCCGTTACAGGGTGTTCAACCTGCAAACGGGTATTCACTTCAAGGAAATACACTTCATCACGGGCAGCATCATAGATAAACTCAACCGTACCTGCGCTGCGGTATTTCACCAATTGACCAAGCTCTACAGCAGCACGGTGCAATTTTTGACGTGTTGCTTCTGGTAAGTGCGGTGCAGGTGTTTCCTCAACGACTTTTTGGTTACGGCGCTGCAATGAACAATCGCGCTCCCCAAAAGCAACGACTTGACCTAAACCATCACCAAAAATTTGTACTTCTACGTGACGGGCTTTATCGACAAAACGTTCGAGGAAAACACCCGCATCTTTAAAGAATTGCTCGCCTAGACGCTTTACACTTTCATACGCATCTTTTAATGATTGTTCATCATCACAGCGGGTTAAACCAATACCGCCACCGCCAGCGGTGCTTTTCAACATGATTGGATAACCAATCTCTGCAGCAGATGCGAGCGCTTCATCCAAATTTGCCAATAAACCTGTACCCGGTGTCATGGGCACATTGGCTGCCGCAGCCAATTCACGTGCACGATGCTTCAAACCAAACTCTAAAATTTGTTCAGCCGTTGGCCCCATAAAGGCAATGTTATTTTCTTCACATGCACGGGCAAAGTCGGCACTCTCAGATAGAAAACCATAACCGGGAAATATTGCTTCAGCGCCAGTTTGTTTGGCTGCTTGAATCAATTTTTCAATACTTAAATAAGTCTCTGCAGGTTTAACACCATCAAGTGAAACTGCTACATCTGCATCTAAGACGTGCTGTGCATAACGGTCTGTCTCTGAATACACAGCAACTGACTGAACACCGAGTTTCTTTAATGTACGAATCGCACGAACAGCAATTTCACCACGGTTTGCAATTAAAACTGTTTTAAACATGATTATTTCCCCGAATTTTTTAATTTGATTTTGCTGTTGTTGCTTGCAGTGATTGGATATAGGCGCGCCAGCCGCCAAATTCACTGATATTTTTTGCACCGTTTAGGCCATAAGGTTCACAAATAAAGCCTTTCACCCAACGTCCATCGGCAAGCTCGATATTGCCCATACCCAGTGGTGTTGGAATTTCAGCAACAAATTCACCAAAGCGTGCTTTTGGAATATCCCAAAGCTCGACAATAATTTTTTGACCCGCTTCCTGACGCGCTAAACCTGGTTTCGGCGGTACTGTGCCCGGCAGTGCATAGAGGGCGTAATCGGCAGAAGTGGTTGTGGCTTCAACATGCACGGCTTGGCGTGTTGTCAGTTGGAAATTGAGTGGCATGCCTGTGAGATGTGCGCCTACGACTGCAACTCGAAAATGCTGTGCAGATGGTGCAGAAATGACTGAAGCTTTTTCAGGCAATGTTTTCGCTACTGCACCGAGGGGTAGTTTCAGATGGCTTTGCCATTTTTCTGCAAAATCTGCTAATGCTGCATCGTGCCAAGCCGGCGCAATGAATGTGATTCCAAAAGGCAGCCCGTCGGCACGAAAGCCTGCAGGTACAGCGATGGCACTCAGGTCTGCTAAATTGGTAAAGTTGGTATAGGTGCCAAAGTGGCTATTATTTTCAATTGGCGATTCAGCCATTTCTGCAAGTGTGTGTATGGTTGGCGAGCTTGGCACCACTAAGGCATCAAATTGCGCTAAGGTTTGCTGAATGTCTCGAGCCAATTCTTGCTTTAAATATTCGGCGTTATAAGCATCAACCGCAGTGTACTGCTGGCCTTTTTGAATAATTTCTAAAACTGTTGGATCAAAATCTTGTACCGATGTTTCTAATAAGTCTGCAACTGCAGCTGTTCGCTCTGCGACCCATGATCCTTGATACAGTTGTACAGCCAATTTTGCAAAAGGACTGAAATCAATTTCAGTTAGTTCTGCACCTAATTTTTTTAATTCAATTAATGCTTGCTGAAATGCAACAGCAGATTGAGCATCACCAAAAAATTCTAATTGTTTTGGAATGGCTAAATTTAATTGTGCGCTGAACTTTGCAGGCGCTGTAGCAGGATTCACACGTGAATAACTGTCGGTTACATCAAAACCTTCCATAACTTCTGCCACTGCAGTTGCATCAACGACAGTTAAAGCAAAAATTGAAATGCAATCTAAGCTTTTACACGCAGGCAGTAAGCCAGTATTTGAAAAGCGACCTTTGGTCGGCTTTAAGCCAACAATATTATTAAATGCTGCGGGTATACGCCCTGAGCCTGCTGTATCTGTACCGAGCGCAATCGGGACTAAACCGCGCGCCACTACACTGCCTGAACCTGAACTTGAACCACCGCTTACAAAGTCAGAATTAAAAGTATTCGGCACTGCACCAAATGGCGAACGTGTACCGACCAATCCTGTGGCAAATTGATCAAGATTAGTTTTGCCAACAATGATGGCACCCGCTTGTTTTAAGCGTTGCACCACAAAGGCATCTTCAGTTTTTATGTCCGTAAATAACTTAAATGCAGCGGTAGATGCAAAACCTACCACATCTATATTGTCTTTCACTGCAATAGGCACACCAAATAAAGGTAAGGCCGCAGCATTTTCGATTTGTTTTAAAGCGTCAATCTGTGCAGTTAATTGTTCTATCGATGCAATGGAAATCCATGCTGGATCTGCATGATCAAATTGCTCGACCAAGGCATATAATTCTTCGAGTTGAATTGTGTTATTCGCGTAGCCCGCTTTCCATTCTTCTAAAGTCCAGCCTAAAGTTTTTATTGGGTTCATTGATGTGCTCATTCTTGTATCCAAGTTTGAATACTGTGCTGCACACATCATGCCAACTCTAATTATTCTTTATTTTTCAATATTTTAATATATTTTACCAATCATTTACCTATTTTATTTAGGCAATACAAAACGATAAGTGTTCTATTAAGTTTCCAAGCTCCACTATTTTGGTGCATGACTTTTATAATCGTGTTTTCAATAGATTCTTTTGATTTAGATGCAGATATAAATACAGTGAACTTTCTATTTTCAATATTTATAAGTTTTCGATTTAAATGTTTTGTATGACTTTGAACTTAGAATAAAAACAACTGAGAAATATTTTGAACTTTATATAGAAAAAGATACATCAATGATGGCTAAAGCAATATTGGGCTTTGAGATTGATCGGGTTGAATAGAAAAGTAGTAATAAAAAAAAGCTATTGATTCGCAAAATTTAGTTAAACAGTCAAAACTAAAAAATGGTGCGCTCAGCGCGCACAATAAATACATTATATTAGATTGATTTATAAGGTAAATTTAAAAACAATAATTTCCTTTACCGTAAAAAATACCGTAAAAAAATCTATTAACTTATTTAAGACAATTTTGAGTTTTTGAGATGGCGTCAATTGAACTCAGACCCTAAACTAATGATATTAAATATTAATTTATATAATCTAGAAATTTTGTACCCAATTGTTACCCAAATTAGATTTAGTTTATTGAATCCTAAAATTAATTTTGTTCAAAGTCAGTTTTAGGATTTGAACTTGTGTATTGAGATTAACACATGTAAATTGAATATAAAATGAAATGTTATATTGTTACTTTTTTATATTTCTATTTTTCATGTATCATTTAAGGATACAACTGTAGGGATAAAGTTATGTTTGAAAATATTGATGCTTTAAAAACAAAATTAGATCAGCATCGTCCCCTTTCTCCTGCAATTGTAAAAAATCTACAAGAAGATCTTATTGTTCGCTGGACATACCATTCAAATGCAATCGAAGGCAATACTCTGACATTGTTAGAAACAAAAGTTGTTTTAGAAGGTATAACAGTCGGTGGCAAAGCATTACGAGAACATTTCGAGGCAATCAACCATAGAAATGCGATTTACTACGTTGAAGACATTATTCGTAAAGATGAGCCTTTTTCTGAATGGCAAATTCGAAATATCCACCAGCTTATTCTCAAAAATATTGATGATGACAATGCAGGACGTTATCGCCAGCAAAACGTATTGATTTCAGGTGCTACGACTACTCCACCCGACTATACTCTACTAAATGACAAAATGGCTCAGCTCGTGGATTGGTATAATTCGGAAGCACTCACGCTTCATCCTATTGAACGAGCTGCTAAAGTACATGCAGATTTTGTTGGTATTCATCCTTTTATTGATGGCAATGGTCGTACATCACGTCTACTCATGAATTTAGAACTAATGAAAGCTGGTTATCCACCTTGTGTGATTACTGTAGAAAATCGTTTAGCTTACTATGAAGCATTGGATCAATGGATGGCTTATGGAAAGACTGAAACTTTTATTCAATTAGTTTCTGAGGCTGTGCTCGAAGGATTTAAACCATATCAGGTTATTTTAGGGATATAACCCGCTTTTACGGTAATCCTCCCATAAATAACTGAAGTTAAAAGTAGAGGTTAAGCAGCCATTAGAGGTGGCCTTCCTTTGTTAGCTTGGTGTGGTCTTTCATGATTGTAATGCCACAGCCAATCAGTTGCGTAATCTTGAACTTCTTCTAACGTATCAAACAAATGCTTGCTCAGCCAACTATAACGTATAGTCCGATTATATCGTTCAATATACGCATTTTGCTGTGGCTTGCCCGATTGAATATATTCTATACGAATACCGTTCTCAGTAGCCCAGCGTACAAATTCATGACTGATAAATTCAGGTCCATTGTCACATCGAATTACTGAGGGTTTCTCTCGATATTCCAGTAACTGATTGAGGGTTCGAATAACTCGGATTGTAGGTAATGAGAATCCTGCTTCAATAATTAGGCCTTCTCGACGGTAATCATCAATCACATTTAATAATCGGAACTTTCGACCATCGATCAGCTGATCATGCATAAAATCTAATGACCAGACCTGATTTTCTCGGATTGGTTCTTTCAATGGTTCAGGCGCGTGCCGTTTTAGTCTTCTTTTCGGTTTAATACGCAGATTTAGTGCCAACACACAGTAAATGCGGTAAACCCGCTTGTGATTCCAGCAATGATTCTCAACATGTCGTAAATATGTGAAGCACAGACCAAATCCCCAATCGGAATTTTCCTCAGTGAGTTCAATGAGCTGTCCAGCAATTAATGCATTGTCATCGCTAAGTTTAGCCTGATAACGGTAGCAGGTTTCACTAATGCCAAATGCAGAGCAAGCTAAACGGATACTAACCGCATGCAGGGCAACGGCTTGTTGAGCCATCTGACGTCGGCAAGATGGCTCACCACTTTTTTGACATTGCTTCCTGAATAATCTCTGCCTTTAATCGCTCTGCAGCATACATTTTTTTTAGTCTGGTATTTTCTACTTCCAACTCTCTGAGTCGAACCATTAATGAGGTATCCATACCGCCATATTTAGCACGCCATTTATAGAATGTAGCATTGCTCATGCCATGTTCACGGCAAAGAGTAGCTACAGGTGTACCAGATTCAGCCTGTTTCAAAATGGACAAGATCTGACTGTCAGTAAATTTAGATGTTTTCATGCAGAATCTCCTGCTTGTATCTTAAGAGAAAATTCTACTTTTAGATCCTTTTATTTTTAGGGGGGATTACCCATCTAGATCTGAAATGACTTGACGGCATCTTTTTGTGTCATAAGCTCCATCGGTATAGACCGAATCAATTTGTTCACCCAAGGGAATTTGATAAAGTAAATCACCAAGTACTTGCGAATCGATCACATTATTTGTAGTGAGCTGTACTGCACGTATTTGAAGGGTTTCAGCATCTATAGCAATATGAAACTTGCGCCATTGACGACCATATTCAGGTCCATGTTTCTTACGTTTCCATTCACCTTCACCTAAAAACTTCAAGCCAGTGGAATCTACGAGTAGATGTAGCCATTGCTACTTTTTTGGTAGCTAATCTCAATATGCTTTTGTCTTCTACAAAGCGTACTGTAATCTGGTGCTGTCCAATTTAATCCGCAAAGTTTAATCAGACTTTGAACAAAACCTGTGACCATACGTAAAGAGAGTCTGAATAAAGATTTGATCATCAGACAGCATTGGATGGCTATATCTGAATAAGTTTGATTTCGACCATGTTTACCTTTGGGTTGAGCGTACCATTGAGTCTTGGGATCAAACCAAATTGAGAGATTTCCTCGATTTATTAATGCACTGTTATAAGAAGACCAATTGGTTGTACGATAGATTTTAGGTGTGGGTTTATTCATTTTCGAATTATATTGCTGAATAAGACTTTATCGGTAGATTTGTGCAACAAAGCCTTATCGATATAAAAATCCGATCAAGACAGATTGATCGGAAATTAATATACTAAAAAATATCAATCTCTTTATTTATTAGTCTACCAAAATCATTTTTTTACTAATTTCAACTAATAAATTTGAAATTAATGTATTAATTCTATCATCCAAACTATTTAAGTTTAAATCCACGTAATCTTCTAATTCACATCCATTCGTAACAAGTTCAGACAAATTTTCACTAATATTCTGTTTAAAGAAATCTGCTATAAATGGTTTAAAAATAAATCCTTCCGCGTCATCAAGAGATATTGATCTATTTTTTAATGCTACAAGTACTCCCAATATAAATATATTAACAAACTGCTCACTTTGATCAAGATCAATACTATAATTAAGTTTCATCGTGCATTATTCCAACCTTGTTTAGTTTTAACATTAAATACTTTACCACTTTGACTCCGAAAATAATGAATAGACACTTTATTTCCGGCTGCATCAAAACCATCTTTATAAACTTTACTCCACTTACCTGGTTCAACCTTCCTCAATTCACTTAAAATTTCTTGGTTCTTAACAGTGTTATTTGTCGTACCATTTTGTACTTCTCTGAAGCCACGTGGGTAACTTTGAATAGCCACCGATTTTGTAGACACCTTTTAGTTAGATAAAATGGCTAATTAACGAGGTGCTTATGAGCAGTAAACGATACCCTGAAGAATTCAAAATTGAAGCAGTAAAACAAGTCACTGAGAAAGGTCATAGTGTGGCTGAAGTTGCTACACGTTTAGGAACCACTACACATAGTCTGTATGCTTGGATCAAACGTTATGATCCACAGCAGCCCTAGACAACAGAATCTAGTGATCCAACTACAGAATTAGCGAAATTAAAAAAAGAGCTGCAAAGGGTCACTGAAGAAAGGGACATATTAAAAAAGGCCGCGGTGTACTTCGCAAGCCAGTCCAAATGAGGTACGCCTTTATTCGGGACAACCAACATATATGGTCTGTTCGTCGTTTATGTTCAACGTTAGATGTTCATCACAGTGGTTATTACGCTTGGTTAAAGAAACCTACCAGTATAACTGCGAGGAAGCGGCAACAGCTTTCAGGATTAATTAAACGGTTCTGGTTGGAATCTGGCGGAGTCTACGGTTATCGCAAGATTCATTGTGATTTGAAAGACGTTGGCGAAAGTTGCGGTATCAATCGAGTACATCGACTCATGAAGGCGAATGGTCTCAAGTCACAGCGTGGCTATCGCAAACCTAGAGCTAATGTTAGTACTCCATCGATTGTGGCTCGAAATACTTTAGACAGACAGTTTAACCCCACCCAGCCCAACCAGTTGTGGGTGACTGACATCACTTATATTCGCACTCATGAAGGATGGCTGTATCTTGCAGTAGTAATCGACCTATTCTCACGGCTAGTCGTTGGCTGGTCTATGAAGTCGAGAATCACAACAGATCTGGTTTTAGATGCTCTACTGATGGCTTTGTGGCGAAGAAGCCCAAAGAACAAAGTCCTGATTCATTCTGATCAAGGTAGCCAATACACCAGTCATGAATGGCAGACATTTCTCAAGCATCACAACCTTGAAAGCAGTATGAGCCGGCGTGGAAACTGCCATGATAATGCTGTTGTTGAGAGCTTCTTTCAGCTGTTAAAGCGAGAGAGGATCAAGAAGAAAATCTATGTGACAAGAACTGAAGCAAGGTCGGATATCTTTGAATATATAGAGATGTTCTATAACTCAAAACGCAGACATGGTTCCAATGGTCAGCGTTCTCCATTAGATTATGAAAAGGCCCATCAAAAGATGGTTATGTGTGTCTAGAATTTTGGTGGCTATTCAAACATCCTGTTTCTTACTTATAGCTCTATATTCTTCAATAAGTTTATTTCTTTCCTTATTTATTTCTTCCACACAAGCTTTATCTCGACAAGCTTTAGTACCATTATTTAATGCATTAAGTTTTGTATTAAGTTCATTAACCTGCTTTTTAGATAAATAATTATTCTCCACTGCATTCTGCCCAATCACACCTGCCAGTAGAGTATTGTCTTTCAAATCTTTGTGCAACAAAGCCCTTTTAAAATAGAATTTATAATAAATATTACTTCATCTTTTGAAAGTTCAAATTTCTTATCATCTTTCATCATAGATAAAATCTGTAAATCATCTGCAATACAAGGCTTAATATTTAGTTCATAGCTTTTATAAATTTCCAACGCTTTTTTTGAAGTTATCGTTGGATCATAATGATTTAAAACTAACTTTTTTAAATCTTGTAGATCTTCCTTAAAATCTAGAATTGTTCCATTATTCCTTTCTTCTTTTATGATAGAATTAATTATTTCTTCTGCATGATATTTCGGAATTTCAAACTCCTCTCCCATTTCCATTACCGCTAAATCTTTTAATTTCTGTGACGATAAGGATGAAATTATTGACATATACTCATAGTAAATATGAAAAGCTACCTCAGCTACTTTAAGAGGATCATAATTATAAAAAATTATTTTCTTTAAATCTTGAAGCTCTTTTTGTAAATTACTATTCATCACTTATTTTGCTCCCATCTGTTTCTCTTTCCCTGTTGGAGGATAATGTTGTCCTGTAACCGTTTGCCCATTTATTGATTTTGGGTGTACTCTATTAACATTACCACTTTTATCATAGCTTTCATTCCATTGCCTTACATTACCAGTCTTAGGATCGTACTCTGTAACAAAAGAAGATCCTCTCGTTGGTCCATCCTTCGCAGCTAATCTTTCCTTTTCATAATATCTAATCCTACCATCTGGTAATTCTTGTGTTTTTGCTGCTGTTTTTTGAGCATCCGATAGAGCTTTGAGTTTAGTTTTTAATGCCTTACTTGCTTCTGGGCTATAGATCGACGATGATTTTCCTTGAATCTTTTCAATAGCTTTTATTGCATCATCTAAATTATTAAATACTTTTCCTCCAACTTCATATCCGTTTTTTACAATTTTTACAAACCGACCTGCAATAGATCCTGCTGCAACATCTATTGCAATATTGATTGCACCATTTCTAATATCCTGTTCTGTCGCAGCCCTTTCTCCCTGTCTAGGTGAACATGAAAGTCCGAATACTTCAAAACATGCGATAAAGTCTCCTTTATCATTTACTTTGAATAATTCATTATTCTCCACCGCATTCTGCCCAATCACACCCGCTAATTGTGCGTTATAACTCGAGTCTCCTGCTGCTCCACCTATCACAGCACCAATCCCTGCTGTTAAATCACGTATCTGTGCTTTTTCAGCTTCTGACAGTAAATTTGCTTGGAACTCACCATTTACAAAGTACTTAGGATCATCTTTGTATCTTTCTGCGAGTTGGTTGGTTAAGTAGTTTGCTGCTGCCTCACTTGCAACTGCTGCACTTCCGCCTGCGGTTGGGTCACCACCATTAATATAAGCAAGTGTTGCACCCAAT
This sequence comes from Acinetobacter sp. YH12126, assembly GCF_013418745.1. NCBI lineage: Bacteria > Pseudomonadati > Pseudomonadota > Gammaproteobacteria > Moraxellales > Moraxellaceae > Acinetobacter > Acinetobacter sp. YH12126. Next base: position 178,193 of record NZ_VPBM01000005.1, read on the forward strand.
ATCGCATGAGACACTAACTGTGCAGCCGTGTTTTTATCTTCACCGTGGCCAAATTCTTGTCCAATCACTTGCGCTGCATATGGTGAAGGGTATTGGTTACGACTTGTAAGTCGGTTTGTCCTACTTTTAGGAATTCATTAACTCTGGATTAAATGTTAAAAAAATATAACCTAGCAATAAGACGAACATTCCAACTAAACCATAAAATCTTAATTGAATATCTAAATCGCTCGAATTCTCATCTATAGAAGGCATTCCCACTACAGGAGTATTATAAAGTGCCAACACAAATGGTACAGGAACTAAGAAAAAAAATATTATCCCAGGAAAATATAATGGTGTCTCTATAGCATAGCAATATCGTATTGTACTTAATGTACATACAAGACTTGAGAATATAGCTAAATTTTTACGATATTTTCCCATTACATAATTCAGAAGTACTTTTTTTAACATTTTTAACATCCAGCTTGTTTAGGATTTTGTATACATTGGTACATAGCCTCACCTGCTTTTCCACCAATTTCACCAGATATAGTATTATGTGCATTTTTAACACCTTCTGAAACAGGTACATTTTTTAATGCTCTACCAGAACCAAATGAACCAAGTGACGAGCCAAATATTTCAAAAACTTTTTGCGTCCCAGTTTTTTTATTATCAACTAAAATACTTGCAGTACCTAATGCTCCACCTACAGCCCCTATAGGTTTTGTATATGGTGAAGGGTAAACTCCAATAATTGTAGCAACTTTACCAGTCTTATCTAAGACCTCAACAATATCTTTATTTTCTATCTCAACGCCTTTTCCTCTTAAATTTTTATTAACTTCAGCTTGTATTTTTTCATTACTCCAGCCTTGTTGAATACCATAAGCTATTAATGATTGACTATCTTTCCCCCAATCCTGACTCACTGGATATGGTAAATCGAGATTATTATTCTCCACTGCATTCTGCCCAATCACACCTGCCAACTGAGCGTTATACGTTGAATCTCCTACCGCTCCACCAATGACAGCGCCAATCCCTGCGGTTAAATCACGGATTTGAGCTTTTTCAGTTTCTGACAATAGATTCGCTTGGAACTCTCCATTTACAAAATATTTAGGGTCATTTTTATATTTTTCTTCTAGCTGTTTTGTTAGGTACATCGCCGCTGCTTCACTCGCTACTGCCGCACTGCCTCCTGCTGTCGGGTCTCCGCCATTTATATAAGCGAGCGTTGCCCCTAATAAGGCATGTGCGACCATTTGTGCTGCGGTGTTCTTGTCTTCACCATGTCCGAACTCTTGCCCAATAACTTGCGCTGCATATGGTGCTAAGGCATTCGTTGCTGCTTGTAGGTCTGTTTGTCCACCCAATGCTGCTGTAATCGCTGTGGTCACGGCATTCAGTGCGCGACTGCTGTCTCCGCCCATACCCCATGCTTGCGCTTGGTCTGATGCATCTTTATATGCTGGTAAAGCATTTTTCAGAAGATTTTGTTTCGTTACATAATCATCTGTGCTGTTATATTTTTCCCAATCTGCTCCGCCTTCCGCTTGCAGCTTTTCAAGTGCCTGCTGCTCTGCTGCTTGCTTTTGTTTTTCTGCTGCGGCTTGTTTATTTTGGCTATAAGTACGTGTTGCCGCAACAACCGTCGATGTCGCATCCGATACAATCTTTTGTTTGTCTAAGATGGCTTGTAAGTCAGGGATATCATCTACTTAAAACTACCAATTATTTTGCAAAGACTTTATCCAACTCTCCGCTAAACCAGCCCCAAAAATCGTTTCTTCTTTACACCATACAAATAAAAAATCTTCACCAACAATATAAAAGTTAAAATTATATGTATTTTCAAAAACTCTTGATAAGTCATCAAAACTACTAAATTCAAACATTTTTCTAGAATAATAAAAATCAAAAAAAAAGTATAAACTTTGTTCTTTAGGATTACAAAATTCAAAAAGCCTCTCCATCTGAGAAGCTCCCATTGGTAAATGAACACCAAGTGTTTCTTTTTTCAATTTCTGCCAAAGTTCAGAATCATTCAAAGCTGGTTTTTCCCTGAAATATTTTTCAAAAACCTTGATATAAAAATTTTCACTTTTATTAATGTCCAGTTCATGATACGAAATACTTAATTCATCAACTACCTCAAAAAAGTCTTCAATAAAAAAATCTTCACCTTTTTGCACAGTTATAATCTCCCTTAAAATGTTTATGGATTTTTTTCTTTCGATCTATTAGCTGAAACATCATCTAACAAAATATGACCCACTACACTGTTTTTACCTTTTCCAGGAGTTTGCCAACCTACATGTGGCACCCCTAATGTACCTTTACCATCATGAGCAACATCTACACTTACTTCCGCTCCCTTATATTTACTACCAGGCAATGTCTTATACTCAACAGGAATCGTCTTACCATTTTTATCATATCCCCATTTAGTAACGATAAATTGATCTTTGGGAACACCAGTTTTTTCGAATGCTAATTGTACAGCATCTTTCGTATAAACTTGCTTCCCACGTAAATCAATATCAATACCTTCTTTAAATTTATATCCCTGGCTAAAAGCTATATCTTTATTATATTGAGATGCAGAATTTTTATTATTAATTTTTATAGCTTTCCCGACGCCAATTGCAGATACAATCATTGCGTAACGTACTGCATCTTCATCACTAATATTATATTTATTTTTAAATTGACGAGCTAACTCAACATTAAAAACGAAACCTTCTGCATCGATTTGCTGAGCAAATAATCCACTCACATAATTTGGTGGCAAATTTTTAGTATCAACTAATGTTTGCTTAATTTTATTTCTATATTCTACAATAAATCCATATTTTTCTTTACATAACACTGCATTTACTGAGCATATAGCAGCCAATTCTTTATCTTGCTCTAAGGATACATCTTCTATTTTTTTTAAAATTGCTTGTTTACAACTATCACTTTTACATGCACCAAATTCACTATCAATTTTTTTAGTTTGACTTATAGTCAGATAATTATTCTCCACCGTATTCTGAGCCACTTGACCACTTTGCACAGTCGAAGCCACATCACCAGTACTTGCACCTACACCAGATGCAACTAAACCAGTGATTGAACTAATAGTAGATTTTTCATCTGCGGTTAAGTCTTTTGCTTCTTTACCATATAAGTATTTAGCAAGTAGCGGTGAGGATGCTTCCGCTCCACCTGCTGCCAAACCTGCTGTTAAAGCATCATTTCCACCTGCTGCTGCAACCGCTGCACCCAATAGCGTATGTGCTAAAATATGCGCTGTACTTCCTTCTGCATCATTAGATTTAAAGTATTGACCAATCTCGTAACTTGCCGCAGGGCTTAATGTAGCTGCCGCTATGCCTAAACCTGAACTCGTTGGTGCTGACAATCCTGTTGAAATTGTATCAAGCAGGACACCAAGTTTCTGATAGTTATCAACCTTTTCATTGTATGTGTTAAGTTGATCTTTCTCTTGTGTACTATTTCAGCACACATCATGTCACCGTCGTTCTTGACTATATTTTGTCCAAATCAAATTTGGTGTGCCATCGTATAAACAAAAACATAAATCTGGCCACTTATGATTATTAGTGACCATTACCCCCCACCCTTTTAAATTTGGAAAATCTGCATAATAAGTTGAATGTATATACCAACCTTCAGCATCAGGAGTCCAAAAACCTTCTTCAGGTAATAATAATTGATGTTTTAAAGTTCCATCAGAATTATAAATCGCAGCATTGTTTGGACACAAAAATTTCTTGTTATTCTTATCAAATATAAGAATTAAATTTTTATGGTTAGGTAACACTGAGACAGTACCCGATTCGTCTATGATTTTTTTTCCCGTATCAGTAACGATGCAAGTACCCACATTAATTAATGGTTTTTTTAAAGAATCAATTTTTTTCCAATCCCCGATTGAGTCAAATTTTTCCTGACTAAAAACTAAAACTTCTACTTGTTGCGCATTAATTGAAGACTTAAAAACGTAATATATTTCTTTTATATTTTCTTTACTCATTACTTTATTTCCTTAACATTATTCAAATCTAATTTGAATAACTCTGGATTACTCCTAGCTGTATTGGACATAAAATTTACTTGATGTGCGTTACCAGATAAAACTTTACTAGTTTTATAATCATACATTTTACTAGCTTGTGCTAGCTGTTCATAAGCTATCTTTTCTGCTTGTCTTAACCATTCCTCTCTTTCTTTTTTACACTTGTAGAATGAATTACGGTTGACATTAATACCATCAAAATCACTAATTAAATTATATGAAAAGGTCTAAGCACTTTATATTTATGATAAGCACTTGGTACATTAGTACATAGTGGTAATTATCGTTTATCAAACGAATAATCTAGGCTGACCAAATATATACCTACCTCTGGTCCATATTGATCTAAAAACTCAACGTCGTATTTGTTGTCCAGTTTTCAACAATACTCCTGTATTAATATCAACAGCATATAAGTCATAAAAACTACTATCATATGGATTATCCTCATGATCTAAAATAACACTTGGTAGATTAGGATATTTCATTGATGATTGTGCAAATGAGAAGATATATCCATCCTTCCAAGGACTTTTTATTTGTCGACGTAAGCTACCGTCAGCATTATAAATCGCACCATTACTAGGCTGATCAAAAAACCAAGGATATTTTTTCTCTTTGCTTAATCCACTCGGCTCTTTCCCATAAATCACCATAAATCCTGTCTGATCTGGTAATACTTCAACACTTTCTGAAATAGGTAATACAAATTCACTACCATCTTCATAAATTATTTTTTTTTCACTTTTGATTACTTTTGCATATCGAGAATGAATCAACTTTGCCTTTGATGTTTCGAAATCAAGCTCAGGATATTCAATATATTCAAATGTTTTATTATCATCATACTGTGTGGTATGTACAACATGTTTTATCATCATTACTTAATTTCCTTGATGGAAAGTTCATCAATTTCAAACAATTGAGGATTACTACCTGGATGTGTTTTAAATTCAACCTGATGTCCACCACCTGGTAATCGTTCCTTAGTATTTGTACTCCACATATCACCAACAATCCCTTCCCTAACTTGTACACCTGGCTTTGCAGTAAACTCAATAGTATACAATTTACCCGATTTCCATTCTTGAGGAACAGCCAGTAGATTACGCATATCAGAAATTGAATTAATAGGGGTATCTGTTGCCCATCCTCCTAGCGCTTTAGATTTTTCACTTAATGTTAATTGATCACTTAAAAGTTTTTCATAAGCTGCCTGATCTATCACCATTGTAAATTTTCGAGGTTCTGTAAGCACATGATCTGTGACAAGCGTTCCATTTTTCCATGCTGGTCTTTGAGACGACCAGCGTTGTTCAGGAGTAAGTTTATCTTGTCCCATATTTTCTGCTAAAATATTATCTGCGGTATATTTATCCCCATCAATGCGAGGCAACCCGTCTCGATCTGTAACTTGGCCTGCATTGATATTTTCAGCCCTATGAGTTGTACCAGGCTTGAAATCTCGAACGGCCGAATCCATAAAGCTTGGATTTTCCGTATTAGCATTATTCTCTATACTTTGTTTTTTGCGTAAATTTTCTGCAATCTCTGCTTCTTTCGCTACCTGTTGCGCTTTCTTAACAGCATCAACTGTCGCTTCTGCACCTTTTTTACCTGCAGCACCCACTCCACCAGCACCAACAATCTGACCTGCAATATTTGCTTTATATTCTGCTTCCGCTCCTTCATCTTTTTGCATTTTGTACAAATCTATGGTGGTGTTATATTTTTCTAACCCTTGATCCATGCTTTCAGATACATTTTTTACTGTCTGTACTGGATTTTTAGCGGCTTCTATCGTCGAGTTAATTAACTCCTTTGTATTATCAATAGGATTCTTAGCGAATTCATAAATACCAACGATAGTATCTTTAGCACCTGTGGCAAAGCCTGTAACAGCTCCTTTCGCTTCACTTATATCCCGATCTATAGATGAGCTAAGTCCTTCAAAAAAGCTTATTTCACTATCCTTAATTGCAGCTGAATTCTGAATAAACTCTTTTTTAGCATTGTAATATTCCGAATCTTTATTCGTATTTCCAGCCAATGTATTCGTTAAGAAAATATCTTTATTTTTAAAATCTTCTGCCGTGGCAGTAAATCCTTTTCCAGCTTCTCCAATATACATATCTGCTTTTTGGCCCTCTAGATCAGAAATATATCCTTTATAGCTATCTGAAATAGCAGTTACAACAATGGTACCCTTCGAATCTGTATAATTATAAAAATCCAAATTAATCCCATCTACAGAACCATTATTAGTTTTTACTAGTAAATATTGATAAGCCTGATTATATTTTGCAATATCAGAAGCATCTAATTTACTATCAATTGACTCTTTCCAGCCCTCATCAATATTATATAGCGCCCCTCTTGTAAGTTGAGTTTCGGCCTCTTCCAAACTAATCCCTTGTTTTTTTGCATATTCTTTTGCTAAGTTTTGGATAAGGTCAACTTCTTCTCTATGAAGTTGTCTGTTATTTGAATCTACATTCACAGCGCTTCCAATACTGGCAGTGTTTAACCCAGAACCCAAGCCAATACTAATCAATGCAAGGCTTGTTACGCTATTAATAACAGCTTCTGCATTCTCTTGTTTCATTCCTTTATTCGTCAATGATTGAACAATAACTCTCTGAACATCATTTAATTGTGGTGCTGTACCTGCAATACCACCTGTTACTAAAGCTCCCTCTAAATCTCCTGTTGCTATAGCCCCAAGTGCTGTATGCATAGCAACTCGGTATACTCCTCCTTCATCCCATTTCTTAGCTTCTTCTTCATTACCTAATAGTCGTTGTTTAAAAGCTAGCTGTTGTGAATAATCTGCTACAGCTTTTGGTGCATTCACCCCAAACTTCTTCGTCACATCCACTTGTAAATTGATTTCACTTTGAACTTTATCTTTGTCAAAGTTGTTCTTCAGTGCACCACTATTTTCTCGTGCTGTATCTGTGGTGACATTGGTTAAAATGTCTGACTTAATTTGTTCTGCCATTTTACCTGTGAGAACTTGCTGACCTTGTTCATCACGAATAATAATATTAGAAGTATTAATACCGCTCTTGGTTACACTACTGTCTTTATCACTGTCTACACCAAAACCTATAGACTTAGATGTTCCTTTATTTCCTTCATTATTCAGTGCTAAGCCTTGTTCATTTGCTGGTGCTTTTTGACCAAGGGCTTCTCCACTCACACTCATACTGCCACTGAACCCAATGCCTTTAGCATCATATTCACTCACGTTACGAATATCTGAATAAGTCAAAGTTCCAGTATCTAGACTATTTTTCTTTAAATCTTCCGCTTTTTGCGTTGAAGTAATAATGGCTCCTTTTAAATCTGTGTTGTTTTTAACATTGATTTGATAGCCATCATCCCCTGCAAATATACCTGATTGTTCATTCACCGAGGCATAATTTGCATCAACATTAGACTTACTAAAGCTTCCTGATGCTGATGCACCATAGCCAACTGTAACTTGTCCTTCTATATTTTGTTGTTTGCTCTTATAGGTTGCTTTGTCCTGTAGGCTTTCTACATTCAATTCATTGGCATCAATCTGTACACCTTTACCTTGTATTTGCCCACCAATGATATTGGTCGCATTTCCACTACTAATGGTGGTTAAGCTATCTTTTGAACCAACATGGCTATTGGTATAACTCGTTTCTGTGCCATTTCCAGTTCCTTTTCCAGCATTACCTCCAGCCGTGACACCAAATGCCAAGCCATTAGAACCATAACTAACTGCAACACCAGCGTTCCAACCCTCACTTTTATTGCCAGATTGTTCTAAGCTATTTTGTTCTGCCGCTTTAATATTGACATCGTTGTCCGCTGCCAAATGCGTGCCTTGCATACCCACAACATCAGAGCCAATAATATTGATGTTAGAATCTTTACCTGCACCAGTTGCAACAATATTGGTTTTACCGCCTGCATAAACCTGACTTTGACTCGCCGTATTACTTTCTGAATGGCTAAAGTTGGTATTCTTCTGCTCTCCGTACGTAATGCTTACGCTCACGTTGGCAGCATCGGCTAACTTTCCAACATCACTCGCGACATCTTTGAGTTGTGCCAATGATTGCCCTGCTTTATAGGCATCAAATCCAGCATTAGCTGTTGCCATTGCATTGACTCGGTCATTTTTACTTTGCCCAACTTGCTTCGCCGACTCAACTACAGACTGTACTGCTGTTATCACTGGAACATTAACCGCAAGGGTTAGCCCCTTTTGTTCCATCTCATGTTTATAGTCACTGGTACTTTGTTCTTTCGCTGCTTCTATGTTGACTTGATGTGCCAATATATTCACATCGCCATTTTGAGAAGAAACTGTACTACCAGTTTGTTGGTAGGTCTTACCCGCAATGATGTTGGTATTACCATTTAGGCTACCTACCATTGAACCTGTATTGGTTTTTTGGGTGTTTTGTTGTTCTGTCAATTCACTCTTTTTGCCTACACTAAATCCAATACCACCACTCGACATCAAGCCTGACTTTTTAACACTCGATTCCGAATAGTTTAGATATTGATTTTGTGCACCTGTAATCGTGACATTTTCTTTGGCTTGAATTTGGGTCAATTCATCTGACACCACATTACTGCCACGGATATCAATATTGTTCGCATCGAGGATAACGTTTTTACCATCAATAGTACTGGCGATCGCCTCATCACTCATGTTGCGTACATGACCTTGGCGCACTGTCGTACTTAATGTGCCTTTCTCTTTAACTTTAAATGCTTGCTCTGTATCTGATAACTTTCTACCTTCTGAAATATCAATATTTTGCTGGGCTGAAAGTATAGTCGATCCTTGTTCACTGGAAATTTGTGAACCTTTCACCGTGATATTTTCAGCTTGCAAACGTGTATCCCCAACGCTCTGAATCACAGAACCAATATCTTCCTGCTTTTTCTCATAATTGAAATTATCTTTATTTGCATAGCCACGATTGTTGATTGAGGTATTTATACCACCTATATTTAAATTACCCTCGGTTTTAATAATACTCGAACCATTGCTGTTTACAATTTCTGAACCTTTCAGAGTCGTATCACCACCTACCCGGATAGTCAGTGTAGTACTTAAATTTTCTGTGTTATTACTCATCTGAGTGAGTGGTACACCTGTGACGTAAATCCCTGCTTTACGATCAAATCCTTCGCGGGTAAATTCACTTTCTCCAACTTGGTTTGCTGTCTTTTGTGTTGTGCTGCGCTGGTTTAAATTACCAGCAATATTTAAACTCGCAGACTCAACAGCAGTGATCGTTCCACCAATATTGTTTAAATCTTTTGTCGTCTTTAAATCAATCTGGTTTGCCTGCATTCGGCCACTCAACTGAGTGATGTTATCCGCTGAGATTTGTATCACTTCACGCCCAGCAATAGTTGCATTATTAAGAACATCACCTTCAACTTGGATTTTGACTTGATCTGCACTGATCAGTGTGCCATCACCTTTTAAATCTCCTGCTCTTGCCTTCACATAGACTTGAGGAACAAGAGCTGTCGTCGTTGTACCATCAGCAAGCTTGACGGTTTTTTCTTCTAACCAAACTATATCTGTCGTCAATTGTGCAATCTGTGCTGCAGTCAATGTAATTCCAGGTCTTAAGTTATAAAGTTTGGCAAAGCTTAAGGCATTGTTCATCAATGCCTTATATTGTTCTTCATCATTACCATAGCCTTGTAAGAAACGGTGCCCTGTCAGTTGAGCAATTTGATCTTGAACCAAGCGTTGTTCATAGTAACCATCACCCAGACGCTTTTGCTTCATCGCGGGGTCTATGTTCATGGCATCCAACATATAGTCCGAAGATAACCATTTTTTATAGTTGCTAAATGCTGGGTCTGTTTCGACTAAATATTGTGCCTGACTGTCTTGGGTTGTACTAAATAATGCATTGCTTGGTAAATCAATGAAATCCATCAACACAGAACGAATTTTGATTTCATCCTGGCCTTTGGTCGCTGAAGTATTTGCATCTCCTGCTTGTAGATTTTTTGCCGCATCAACAGATTGAGCCTGTTGTTGCTCAGCTTCTATTTCTTGATCATTTTTAGACTTCACATCTAATTGATTCGGCGAATTCGGTACATTCGCCATTTGACCATTTACCGAAGTGCTTTGACCACCATCAACGGTCACTTGATTAGATTGACCTTGTTGCTGACGATCCACTTGCTGCTCTGGTCCCACCACTGCAATTGTATCGGTCGTCACTGTCCCAGCTGCGACATTTGAAATATTCTGATTAGACGTATGATTTTTGACATTTCCCAGCCACTGATTCACAGGTAAATCAATTTCTGTTACTTCATCAGCTGGATTGTAAGCAATTTTATCTCCCCATTTACGCTGATGGTATCGTTTAAATCCACCACGCCATTTGGAATAGGTATACTGACTCGTGCCCGCTTGCTGGGTGATTTCAACACCCTTGCCATCAATTTGTTCTACATCTTTATTCAGTTGTACATCCAATGTACCACCAGCTAGTACAACGCTCTTATCGTTTTTAAAGACATCACCATAGAGATGAATATCCCCACCAGCAACGATTTCTGCCGGTGCCGAATGGCTAACCTCACTTTTTAGGTGGGTTTCCTTAACTTCGTATTGCGTCCATTTCTTTACTTGTGTATTACTAAATTGTTCATTATAAGCATCAATGGCATCACTTAGGGCTTGATAAGCCGATTCATCCGCCTCACCCCATGCGTCTAAATCCTTTTTATATTGTGCTAAGCCAAGGACATACGCTTCTTTATCTTTTTCATATTGTGTATAGGCCGTTTGATAGGCTGCACATGCAGCGGCATCATATCCAGCACCTGCCTCACAACTTGCTTGCCCAGTTGGCGCCACAGGCTCAACCATCGTTGGTGCTTCAGGTGCATCTTTCGATGGTGCTGTAATATTAAAATATGCCCAGACAGCATCATCTTTCTTGTAATTTACATTACAGCTTTCATCTTCCCCCTCTCCAACACAATTGATTGACTCCACCTCAGGTATTGGTGTCTCACCCAACACTACATCTTCAGGTAAAATATTCGGTGTTGTATCGTATTTATATAAGCCAGCCCTACTCCAACTTTTCCAAATTAAGTTTTCTTTAGGAATCTTTGTCGTTTTACCTTCAGGTTGAATATAAACTTTATTTTCAACATCACCGATCTGTACAATTTCAGTCTGGAAATTCTGATTAATATTATTGATCGTATTTGCGGTCAACGTCATATCAGCGAGGGACTCAATACGTGCACTTAAGTTATTCAACGTATTAGCACTGCCTTGCGCTTTTAAATTCCCGTCCAGACTCCCGCCAATATTTAAATCACCAGAACTAAAAATCCAGGCATTATCACGCGCGCTTTCCTTAACTACACCACCTGATTGGTTATTGAGCGTTCCAATACCTAGATCCATATCCCCACGAGATGCAATCACTGCACCTGTACCTGCGGTATTGGATTTATTGTCTAAGGTGTTGGCCTGAATTGAAACTTGTGTACCATAAATACGTGCACCATCATTCCATACTCTATCCGCTTGAATATGCGTCAACTCACCATTGATTAAACCTTGGTTATGTACGGTATCTTGCGCTGTCAAATGCGTTTCAATGGATGAAATGCTTGCTCCTGCTTCATTCTTAATATTTTTGGCACTTAATTCTATTTTTTGACCCGCTGTTAATTCTGACTGATTCACTAAATCATTGTCAGTATTCAGCTTCAATGTACCGTTAGCAGAGATTTGATCATCTTTGGTATGGGTATAGCTTTGTTTTAGGTCAATATCGACATTGCCTTCACTAATAACTTTCCCTTTGTTAATTAACTCATTGGCTTTCAGATTGAGTTGGTTTTTTGCGAGTAATTCACCACCCGTGTTGTTCACATCTAGGGTTTTATCTGCTGTTCCAATATTTAAGGTATTTAAACTACTGATCGAACCTGCTTGGTTACTCAGTTGTTTACTAATATTTAGATTTGCTTGATCCGTTCCACGAATCACCCCAGATTGGTTATCGAGTACAGTTGCATTGACCTCAATATTTTTTGCATCTAATCCACCCAGCACAGTTGCGTCTTTATTTTGTGAGTTGATGACGTTGTTCGCCGTTGCAGTCAGTTTTTCACCTGCAATAATATGGCTACCCACCCCAGTATTATTAATCGTGTCTGCATTCAAGTTCACATTCTGCTGTGCCTGAATTTGCCCAGCCACGTTATCAATACGACCACCTGAACTTTGCTGTTGGATGCTTAAATCTGTTTGACTGTTGATTTGACCTTTATTGTTATTCAGATTTTGTGTAGCGATATTGGCTGAGCCGACTGCTGCAATATAACCGCTGATATTATCCAGCTGTGAAACATTTGCAATCTCAAGGCTTCCTTGGCTGAGAATACCTGCCTGATCGCCTGAGTTACTATTCAGCAAGGCATGATTTTGGGTATCAACTTTAACGGATTGTTCACCTTGGACTAAACCTGTTTGATTGTCCAATGTTCCTGTTTTCAAATCTACAGTTTTGGCAATGATTTTACCGCTTTGGTTACTGAGTTGTTGTTGATTGGTGTCAACATTCAATTGATTTTGTGAAGCAATTTGTCCAGCAGTATTCACTAAGCCATTGCTATTTATGCCGAGATTGTGCGCTGCATAAATATCACCTTGCTGGTTGATCAATTGACCTTGTGCATTGACGGTTAAATCTGCTTGTTCAGAACGTAAAGTACCTTCGGTATTGTCCAAGGTACTACTTTGCACATTCAGGCTTTGCCCTGCAACCAATACGCCTTTTTGGTTTTGAATATCACCTTGTGCCGTGACATTTGCAGCACCTGCTGCATAGACTTGTCCTTGTTGGTTATTCAGTTGCCCTGCTTTCAAATCAAGCTGATTCTTAGCGTAAATTGTCCCTTGCTGGTTATTCAGCATGGTTGCATTCAGATTGGCATTGCTGCCTGCAAAGATTTCACCAGACTGGTTATCTAGGGTTTGCTGTACTTTTAAATCCAGTTGATTTTGTTCTGAACGGATTTTGCCTGCATTGTTGTTTAAATTCTTCGCTTGAACTTGTACTTGTTGATTGGCAGCTAGAGTACCTGACTGGTTATTAAGGTGATCTGTAACATTCAGGTTAAGTTGATCTTGGGCGTAGATTGTCCCTGTCGTATTGTCAATCTTCTGAGCTGTTGTATTGAGCGATGTCCCCGCAATCACTTTACCTGATTGGTTGTTGATCGCATTGGCAGTGATTTCAATATTTTTAGCAGCAGATATTTCTCCCGCCAAATTTCTTAATTCATTTTCAACATTCAGCTTTAATTGATCTTGTTGTGAACGGATTTGTCCTGCGTCGTTAATCACTGAACCCGCGTTTAAATCAACCAGCTGTTCTGCAGCCACTACGCCTTTGCTATTGTTCAACTGACCAGTAGCATTGAGTTGTAATTGTTCTGCTGCGTAAACGACACCTCCAGTATTGTCTAAATGATTCACTTGGACGATAGCATTGGCGCCTGCTTGCAGCTGACCTTTTTGTGAATCAACGTCTTGAGCTGTCAGATTTAAATCTTTTGCCGCTGCAATCAAACCTGTATTGTTGACAATATCTTTCGCTACAGTCAGCGTGGTATTGGCATTTTCTGAACGGATTTGTCCTGCATTATTCAATAATTGTTGTGCATTTAGATTGAGGTTTTGCTCAGCAGCCAACGTGCCTGCACGATTATCCGCTGTTCCTGAGACTGTTACATCTAATTGTTTTTTAGAATAAATCGTACCTGCTTGGTTATTTAGTTCTGCCACGTTAAGTTGGCTATCTGTAGCTGAAATCAATTGTCCTGACTGATTGTCTAATTGCGCAGTCTCTACTTTGAGCGCTTTTGCGGATTGGATATTGCCAGATTGGTTATTGATGCTTTGCGCGAGCTTTAACGTGACATCGCCTTGTTCGGATTGGATTTGTCCCTTTTGGTTATTGAGATTTTGTCCAGTTAAGGTCAATGCTTGTTGTGATACAATTAAGCCTTGTTGGTTTGCGATGTTTTGTGTTGCAACAATATCCAATTCGCCATCGGCATAAACTGTCCCCGTATCGTTGTTCAGTTCACTCACTTGTAAATTGGCATCACGTCCTGCAATGATCTTACCTGACTGGTTGTCGAGTTTTTGACTGCTGATCTTCAGGTCTTTGCCCGTTAGTGTTTGAATCACACCTTGTTGGTTGTTTAAATCAGCCGTGTTGAGGGTAGCGTTCCCTGCTGCACTGATTACACCTGCAGTATTATTAAGGTTCTGTGCAACATTGAAATTCAACTGTCCATTGGCATCACTTTGAATCAATTGTCCTTGTTGATGGCTCAGTGTTGTTGCATTAAGGTTAATATTCTGAGCAGCAGTCGTGGCATCGTCTAAATTAGCAATGCCCAATTCGAGTTGTAAATTGCTGTTACTTTGGATTTTACCTTGTTGCCCTTGTAGGTTTTGTGCAGTGATTTTAAGTTGTTGATCACCTGCATGGAGGATTTCACCCGCAACAGAATTTAAATTTGTAGTTTTGATCTCAGTTGTATGGGCATTGCTGATGATCTTGCCCGCATTGTTATCAATACGATCAGCAACATTCAAAATAAAATCATTCTGCCCTGTATGCTGAATCAGACCTTGGTCATTGTTCAGTTGTGCTGTAGCAATATTGATTTGCGAAGCACTGTATTGACCTTGTTGATTATTGATACTTTGTTGCGCTGTTAAATCAAGCTCTTGATCAGCAATGATTTTTGCATTCGATGTATTCAGTATTTGGGTATTGGCCTGAATATTTTTGGCTTGTGTAGCACTTTGGCTCAAATCAGCACTTTTTGTTGCATTGATTGTAAGCGATTCACCCGACAAAATCGTGCCCGCGATTTGTACTTGTTGTGCATCGATATTCAGGGTTGCAGTGCTATTGCTCAGTTGACCGTCTTGCTCCAGTCCCGATGCCCAAATTGCATCTTTGTTGCTCGTAATATTGTCAGACTGTACCTTGATTTTATTCAGTGCTGCCAATTGTCCATCTTGTTGCAATTGTTGAACTGTTAAATCTGCTGTATTCCCTGCGTAGATTTGTCCAGTACTGTTCAGCTGTTGTGCAGTTATCTTCAGGTTTTTAGCTGCAATTAAGTTACCAGCCGTATCTTGCGCAAGACCATTGTTAATTTGGCCAACTTTTAAGATCAAATCACCTGTTTTGGCTTGAATCGCTCCTTGGTGGTTCGTTAAGGTTTGCCCATTGAGTTGTACATTTTGAGCAGAAATCTCACCCTGATTATTTTCTAAGGCTGTGATATTTAATTGTGCATCAGCATTCACCGAACCGATAACACCTTCAGTATTATTGGTCTGTTCAGAACCAAGTGTCAGTGTATCAGCTGCTAGAATTTGCCCTTTGCTATTGTCTATTTGCTTTGATTTTAAATTCAGTGCTTTAGCACTTTGCAAACGACCTTCTTTGTTATTGAGCTGTTGTGCGGTTAAATCAAAGCTTTCACTTGCATCAATCAAACCTTTTTGGTTATCGGCATT
Source organism: Acinetobacter sp. YH12126 (assembly GCF_013418745.1). NCBI lineage: Bacteria > Pseudomonadati > Pseudomonadota > Gammaproteobacteria > Moraxellales > Moraxellaceae > Acinetobacter > Acinetobacter sp. YH12126. Next base: position 193,879 of record NZ_VPBM01000005.1, read on the forward strand.
TTGTGCAGTGATATTAATCACTTTAGCTGTTAATTGACCTTCTTTATTTTCAAAGTTTTGCCCATTGAACTGCAACTCAGGCAGTTGAATTTTACCACCATTATTATTAATACTGTCTTGTACTTTAAGGCTGATATCAGCATTGTTGATGATATGTCCTGCGATATTACTCATATCTTGAGCAATTTTAATTTGTCCTGCTTCAAAGGTTTTTGGAGTGAGTGTTGCAGGATCAACAATTTCAATACTGCTTGAATCTTGTGCCGAAGATTGATCTTGTGGATCAGTCACTGTTGGTTGTGTATTTCCCCCTGGTAATGTTATTCCTGTACTTTCTTTGCTAGCCTGACCGATTAAACCTTGGCTATTATCCAGAGCTTTTGCTGTAATATTGAGTTGCTGTGAACCTGTTTGTTCAATTTTACCTTTGTCATTACTCAGGTTTTGTGCACTCAAATCAATACGTCCCGCATTGATCACACCGTCATTATTGTTGATGTTTGCTTGTACATTAAGTTTCAATTCATCACTGGTCGCAATCAACCCACTATTCTGAATATCTGTCGCATCCACTTGAATTTTGCTTTTTGTGCTGCTGATGTTGCCGCTATTCGCCACATTATGCGCTTGGATGGCGATTTGGTCTTTATTCGCAATGATGTTGCCTGTATTGACTAAATCACCATTGGCATTCAAAGTCAGCTGATTTTCAGTGGCATTAATCGAGCCTGCATTACGCACACCCAAACCGTGCTCTGTGCCCACCAAGAAAATCTTGCCTGCATACATGCCGCCCAGCTGTGCAACATCCAGCGCGAAATCAGGCTTTGCAGTCTGTGCAGAAGACTGACCATTAATTGCGTTAACTTTAGGCGCAGTCTGGTCTTTGACATCAATATCATTTTGACCCAGTACCGTAGTCAGCTCATTGGCATACAGTCCCGCATTGACATGCAGGGCACGTGCGTAAATATCGGTGTATGGCGTTAAGCTGCCATTAAGGCCTTTGCCTTCAATGGTCACTTGTCCATCACGTACACGGAATGATTCCAAATAGCCCTGATTCACCACGGCTTGGCCCGCTGCCAAGCTGAAGCGGTCAGCATTAATCACGCCGCAGCCATCACAGACTAAACCCGATGGATTGGCTATCACAACTTGTGCAGACTTACCCGCCACTTCCAAATAACCTTTCAGTTGACTCGGATTGCTGCTGTTCACTTCATTGAGAATAACTTTGGCTTCGCCTTTTCCAAGCCAAGGGTTGCCCTGTACCCATCCGCCTAGCTGAGTCTGCACATTATTGCGCGAGTTGTTTAATATCGCACCTTCTTGCCCGACATCAAACTGTGTATAGGTGTTGCGGGAAACCCCGCCAGCGCTTGGTGTTTGAATATTGACTTGAGTGAGACCATTACTGCTGTTCAGAATGGTCGCCTGCTGTGAGCTAGGCGCGGACTTGTCGGCAATAATTTGCGTATTAGCGATACTGTTGAGTGGTACGGTATACACCACTGCACCCAATAAACTGACCACAGCAAAATTCAGCGGATTGAGTTTTTTTAAAGTTTGAGGGGTAAATTGCAGCGTATCTGCAGCGCGGACGGCCTCACTTTGCCCAGTAGTCTTGCTGCGGCTTTTTACAATTTCTGCAACAGCAATAAACATGCCGCGCGCTTGACTAAAAATAATACGATAGCAATTCTTATTCACAGCAATTTACCCTTCAATCTTTATATTTTTTTCAATGTTTAAAAAAACAGCTTGGACTAAAAAATCAGTACATCCAGTTCAGGCTAAAGCCCGTAGTGTAATCATCCGTTTTAAAGCCATCCGGTTTTTTCAGCGGCGCGCCAGCAAAAACGTCATAGCTGACTGATTTCAGTACTTGACCGCGCAAGCCCACGACTGCTCCCATCAGACTGGTACCCACTAAAGGATTCGGTTCATAAGCGGTTTGCCCGCCCACTTCGCCATAATCTATACCCGCATACCATTGCATTGGCAGCTTAGGAATAGAGCCGCTCAATTCATTGCGCACCAAAAAGCCGTTATCGGCCATCAGCGTTTGTTCACCGTCAAAACCGCGCACGGTATAGCGGTTGCCAATCGAGAAACGGTCTTGCGTGGTCAACGGTTTTTGGCTGTGCTGCATGCGCCATTCGGCTAAATACTGCAGGTTTTGATTGCCCGCTTTGAACGGCACTTGCAGGCTGGCATTGGCTTGCCAAATACCGACATGCGTATAGGCTTCACCAAATTCTTCTTCTGGCGCCGCCATGGCTGAAAATGCACCCGTACCGCGCTTATAGGTCACTGCGCCATTCAATGTTGCATTGGAGAGATATTCGATATGCGCCAAGCTGGCCTGCCAACCCGCTGTTTGACGGCGCTGTACCTCCACTTCGACATCTTCAATAAAGTTTTTAGATTCACGCGCCCACCCGCCAAAGGAAGCGGTAGTTTTACGGTGTGCATCACGGTAAATCACACGCGATAAGTCTGCGCTGATCAGCCTGCTTTCGCCGCTGTATTCGTAGCTTTGATTGGCACCTGCCACAGTCTGATGATAATCCGACTGGCTTAAGCTCGTACTGAGCAGCCAGTAATTCAGCGGTATGCTGTAACTGAGGTAATAGCCCTTTGTGCCGCGCTTACCAGAATCTCCGCCGCCCAAATCATGGTTATAGCTGGCAAAGAACAGGTCATTCGCTGTTAAAAGATGGTCTAAAGACAGGGTTGCCGTGCCCTGATATTTACCTGTCGATTCTGAACCTGCATCATCGATGCCTAAATGAATGCGGTAAGGTTTGGACTGCTGCCAAGCCAGCTCTAAGTCACTGTAGCCTGGTTCACTGCGCTGTGCAGCAGGCTGAATTTTAAAATCAGCCTCAACAGTTGGTACGCGTTTAAAGTTTTCTAAGCCCTGTTCAATATCACGTACATTTAAAATATCGCCAGATTTCACTGGTAGTGCATTGAATTTATGCGCACGTTTTGAGGTACCTTCGGCAAATTGAATTTGATCAACTTTACCTGCAATGACCTGCAGCTGAATTTCACCTGAAGCAATATTTTGCTGCGGCAGCAGTACGCGTGTGGTGACATAGCCGCGGCTGATGATTTTGTTTTGAATCAAATCCAGCGCTTGACTCAATCCTTTCACACCAATACAGCGGCCAATTAAATTATGTTCACCTTGAATGATTGGATGCATGGCAAAAGTAAATTCGCGGGCATCTTCACCGGTTAAAATAATTTTTTTAATTTGAAAACAGATGTCTTCACTGTTGGATTGCAAATATTGCAGCTGTGAAGTGCGCTGCAATTGCTTTTCTAAACCCGTTTGTACCGATACGTCTGGCTGTACCAATTTTGCCAGCGCTTCATCCCGCTGCTGCTGGCGCTGAACCGCATTGTCAATTTCCCCTGCAGCATGCCCATTTTGGGAGAAGATCACCAGACTTGAAGCTAAAAGTAGATACTTAGCATTTAAATTTATTGTGATACATTTCATGGTATTGAGTGTAAATGTGTAATTTGCACATTTATTATACCAAATATTACACTTTTATTTCAATTTATTATTAAATTATTGTGTCTCCGGCTTTGCTGAATAGACCTGCTTTTATAGACTTCTTTGGCAATATAGAAGAAGCCCAGACCTAAAATCTGCCGTACAACCAATTGCTTTTCGTACAATCGTGCTTTGATAAAGCATGGAAATATTTAAATTTGAATAAATATGAGAAATCTTAATTTTTTAATCTGCGTTCAACAAAGTCCATCTGTTTAACGTTCATTTTCTCTAAATTGCTATAAAATAGTAAATGAAATTTTATTTTATATTCCAAACACAATTGTGAAAAATATAGCAATAATTACTTCAAATTTATATCTATATACAAATGTCTAAATACACTTTATATAGAGCATTAATTTAAAATTGATTTAACAAGTTAAGTTGTCCAAAAACATAAATTAATTTAATTGGAGGTGGTGGCAATTGAACTCACTCTAAATCTTAAATGAAATCTAGCCATTAAAAAAATTGAAGCTCTAGTTTTTTCCCCAATTTACCCCATCATCTTTTCAAACAACTAATTCATTAATAAAAATGTTTAAAACAGAAAATTACTATCGCGTCGATTGCTTGGGCGAAGCAGGAATTACAGAAACATGTCTCTTTAGCCTGCATAATTTAATCCAAACTCATGCAGATCTAAGTTACGCTCTCTTGCTTACTAGTGAACAGTCTCATACCTTTATAATCAAGGATAGCTCTGAAAATCATTACGTCATTCGGTCTGGCTTTACATCAGGTTATTCTGGTGAAAGACCAAAGGGTCTAGCAAAAGCATTAGCTTGTTTAAGCAAGCATCGAATTGAAACTTAAGAAATTCTATTATCCTTAAAGCTCCTTAATAGATTGAATAGCTCATCATTAAGTGATCAGGATATCGATTTTATTTTTCAACAAAAATCATTCGCCCTATTTGTCTGCATGATTATATTTATCCCTTCGAAAATGAAGCAGACCAAAATACAAAATCTAAGCGTTACTACCCTTTAGAACTACCCTATGCAATTATTGATGACCGATTTTTTGACCTCGCTTTACTGTTTAACCAACATCCCGACTCTACTTTAACAAAAGCTTATAAAAGACTTAAAGGCATTGTTCGTACATGTACTGGTATAAATGAGCATAGCACCAAACTATTTACACAAGTCTTTCAAGGTGAAAATGCTGTCTTTACATGGGACGTACCAGACAGTATAGAAATTAACGGGCTAGTAAATTTATTCACTGATACATACATGGCTTTTCGTAATACTCGTGCCCATCGCGAAAAAGATGAAAATGTAATTGAGAAATATCGAGAGTTCCTACTTATTAATGAATTATATCTACTAGACAATGAACCATCAAATACCTAAGTTTTTGAAACTATACTTCTTTTACTTAAGTCTATAACTATAACTTTTATCGTATCAATACTAGGCCAATCCTTGGCTATTCCCTGCCAATATCTATCCAACGTATCTTCAAGATATTCTAATCTGGTTAACTCCCCATTAATCTTCCATTTTTTTTCACACTCTTGTGCAACTAATAAAAATATTCCACAAGTAGCATTACTCTCCCGTAAATAATCCCCAACCAATTGATTTCTAAGTCGCTCGCATAACTTTGTACCTGTCCAAGATTTATCTAAGATTTTCAATTCTACAGGCACGGAGCTACTAACATTTGGGTGATGAAATTTAATGTCAGTTCTCTGATTATTCGCAAGTTCATATTCCTGTGAAATTGAATACTTACTATTAGACCTATTCTTCAACTCAGCCGAAATTAAATTTCTCATTTCCTCTTCTTCAGGTACTCGAATCCAAGTTCTAGCAGTACTATCATCACCATTTTCTAACCAATCTTTTAACTCTAAAATTTTTAAAAGTGCTAAGTCGAATAACATTTTATGAGACCTTGGATTAATATTTCGTGAGTTTTCTAACTCCAATACACTATCCAATTCAAATGGCTCTATATCTCCACAAGTTACAGCGATATTCGTAGCTAATTTGTTGAGCCATGACTTACGATCTAGGTCAACTTCAACACTTGCTAGCTCTTTCAGAGCATAATAACTTTCAGAACTTGGAGTATTTTGTAAAAGCTTAAAAAGTTCATCTCGAGCATCTTGAGCATGATCTCTCAAACCCGGACTATAAACACCAGTACCTGCTCTATGTATATCTTCTTCGTGTTTTATATATCTATTAACCAATGAATACAGTGCTTTGAGATTCTTGATTTTTTTATACTCATCTTTCCCTGCTCTGCCATTAATTGAATCTCTTTCGCCTAATAGATGACATACAAATATTTGGGCAGCAGATTTACTATCTTCCGGGTCTAAACTTTTCAACCAAGCTTCTAATTCAATGATACCAAATTCAGGATTACTATCTACCAATAAAGCAAGCCACCATGCCTTCTCTTTGACACTTTTTGCTTCATTAACTTTTTTCTTGGCTAATTCAAAATATCTCTCACTATCTAACTCAGAATTTAATAGAATTTGTAATAAATACTTAGCTGTATCATGATGGATATTTTTAGAATCACTTACAAACCATTGGTAAATTTTTGGTGCAATAGCTTTATGAATCCATGGGGCATAAAAAAGAAGATCATGAACAATATGATTGTAATTTTCCTTGTTGTTTGCACTTGATTGCTGAAGCTCCCAATGTACTTCTTTCATTACAGCATCAATCACATCATCAGGGAAAGCCTGATACAACCTCTCAAGCCATGTTGGAAAACCATTAAGTTCCCAACTTAAGTAACGTAAGGCATGTGACACTTCATCCCTAGTCAGATTATGAGGGAAATTTTGTTCTTCACTTGATTCTATTTCTAGTCCAGCCAGACCAAAAATGACTGCATAAGGAATAGAGCTTTTTCCTACACTGCCCTCTGAATATAAGCAAGGGGTATAGAGTCTCCAAAATTTTATAGCTGATTCACGATATGCAAACGAAACCTCTTCTCCAAACTCTGTCTTTAATTGATGCCAATTTGCATAACCATCTCGTTTAGTTGAAATCTCAGGATTTTTAAATTCTTGCATTAACCAATATATATCATGAGTTAAATCCCCCTTCAGAAAAGTAGGAGAATTTATCAAGCGCTGTGGATCATGCTGTAGAGCTTGCATCCATTGCTTTCTCAGAGTTGCTCTTTCATCTAATGTCCTCTCTGTTTCTTTTTTCCTATCTTGTTCTTTTCGCTCATACTTTAAAAAATTCTCATTTATAAATGGACTCACTAATTCCTTGAGTCGATTAGTAAGAACACAGTTTCCCTCAATAACTTGTTTTAAATTTTCAAACATCCAGCTAGGTTTATTCTCTCTTGTATAAATATAATAAGCTCTGTTCAGAACAATGAGTTTCTCTGCATCAGTCTGCTTTAGAGGAATAAATTGGAGTAAACTTTCAAAATTTCCACTATCAAATTGCCAAAATTGTCCATAATAACAATATTGCCAATCATCTGTTAATTCCTCATTTTTACTCTGCTTGTAATCTTGACGGGCTATTTCTATAGTTTTGCAATAGAGTGCCTCATTTAACTTCGCCCACTTTGGAATTAACTTACTTAAATTATTTTTTTCTTCGTTTTCATCATAATCGTTATAGTGGATTAATCGCTGGCCTTGTACTAAGAATTCAAGTACCGAGGGTTGAGACATAAATTGGCTATGCAAACTAATTAGTTCCTCAATAATCTTGTACGCTAACTTTAAACACCAACCATATTTCTCAGAAATTTTGCAATTTTCCTTATCAACATAAGGCTGTATATGCAAAAGGCCAATTAACCCTAATAAAAAATCAAATTTTAACTGCTCATTACACTTTTCTATTAATTTCTGTAAAGCTCTACTCAGTCCACTATATTCATATTTCTGATGTGTTTCTGAATTTTTCAATGAATCAATTACTAGACTTATAAATTCTACATCAGGTTGATCAATTTCACTGACTAGCTCTACTATCAGTCTACGCTCTAATATTTCTCCACTAGCATTCAAATCATTCCAAAGCTGCTTTCTTTGTTGTTCTGATCCACATGACATGACAGCTCTAGTTGCTATACGTCTTGCATACATACCATTAACTTGATCTAAAGCTATATCTATTAATGCAGGAACACACTTTTCAAGTTGACCTTGCCAAACCATACGACCTAAAAAGAATATAACATCTTCATTAGCTGAATATTTTTGTATAAGTTCCAGCACATTTTCTTCTAAATCTTTGTTTGATATTTTAGCTATAGAGTCATTATCCCTTACACTTCTGTTATCTAAGTTATTCGCTATTCTTTCTACAAAATTTACAAATATTTTTTTTCTAGCATCAAGTGTTAACTGCGAAGGGTCTCCACCTTCAAAAGCGATTTCAGGTTGGTTCTTCAAAACATAATCACATGTTTTTTGATCTTTTAAAATTATCCAAGGTAGAACACATCTTAACGTGGGCGTTACTATTCTTTCCCCAAATTGTTCTCTAAAGAATAGAGATTCTATTTCCAGACGATTATCTCCTTTCAGCAATTTTATAAACCATTGAGCTGCTAAAAACTCCCTAATATCCCTATGTCTAAAACGAACTGCGTCATAGACAATATCATTAAAAATGCCACAGCCTAATAAAACGAGAATTTCTTCAGGATTCCAATCTGGAAGAATTTCAATTGGATCTAAATTGTCAATATTCGGATTGGAGTTGGATACATTAATGTTAGCTTTACGAGTCAATATTACTGCAGCAGCTAAACGTTGAGCCCCATCTTGAAGTCTTTCTAGAGTTATATTTAAAATTTTTCTACCTCTAGTATGCCTGTCGGTTAACCTTTGTTTAATATTATGCTCAATTATCTCAGTTCTAGATCCTAAGACAGTGTCTTTGCGCCATTTATCAATAATATTATCCAAATCAAAAGGTCTTTCTGCCAATCCAAGAAGATCATAACTTTCAATCTGATTAAGAAGGCTTGGAATATTTTCAACTGATCTAATTTCACAAAAAAATTTAATATCATCAAGATTCAAAGGAGCAAGAGAAAAAACTTTTAGCGCACTTTTTACTTTTTCTTCCCTATTAGATTCATCCTTATCATCTATAATCCCGTAATATAATTCTTTATCTAAAAAGTTTTCGTCACTTTCAAATCCCCAACTATAAGGACGGCTTGAAATATAAATATGACATCTACGTGCAGCGGGCATAACTTTCTTTGCAAATTTTCTAATTGCTTTCTCAAATTGCTTTTGATCCTTTAAACGTGCTTCATCTACCGAATCTAAAAAAAACCATGCTGGATCAGCAGAGTCTAGCCATTCATCAAGCAGAGATTCATCTCCTACTTCAAATGCATCTACAAATTCACTATCAATATCTTCAATGCGAATAAAGAAAGAATATTTATCTTCCGCCTGAATCCTTTTTGCACATTCTTCAAATTCTATCGTTTTTCCTGCACCTGCTTCGGCCAAAATTACACATCTATACTCAGCTAACAAATCATCCCATGTTTTTTCCTCACAATATGCTGTAGTCAACGAATAATCCAAGTTAGCTACATCTAAATTTTGTTTAGGTGTTATTGGGGAAAATTTACGGTTTAGTTGAATATATTGACTCATAATTTATTCAGAAATTATTCTTAATTTATCAGTAGCATACCATTTTAAAAAAAAATAAGGGACAAAGCATCCCTTATTCTCGACTCGCCAACTTATTTTCAATCCACTGATGGATCTCATAAGCTGACCAACCGATACGGTTTTGCGTAATTTTAACTTTCTTTGGAAAAGTCGGATCGTAATACGGTGAGTTTTCATCCATCATTTCATAGATAGTAGAACGTGCAACACCTACAATTTCTACAACCTGCTTAATACTGATGAGTTGATTCATTTGAAAAGTTTGACCAACAAACGCATTCATGAGTTTACTCCTAATCATTCATGCGAGCGGTTATTCGCTCAAATGATACGCAGCTCCGTAAAAATTTAATCTGCTTAAACCTCAACAATCTTTCAATTCAAAGTTTGAACAGAACGCTGTAACTCATTCTGTAAATTCAAGTTTGTGGTTTTCTTTTGTTGAGCATCTTCGCTGCCTTCTTCAGATGGATAAAGCTCTTCAATGACGTCTAACCCATCACCTGAATCCATTTCAAAAACTGCATTTGCATAACCCTGTCTCGCCTTATGATCTAAAGCTTCCTGATTAAAACCACTAGATTTACTCTGTTGATCAATTTCTTTAGCAGTCTGTATAGCTTGCTTTAAATCAACTCCTTCACGCAAAGTTAAATCCACGTAATACACAGGCTGGCGATAGCTTTGGGTCGTGGATTTACCCCGAAGTGTAAGTTGCAATGGCAAGCATGAAAGTAAACCATTCGATGCTGCATGATAGTAGCTTAGTCGTGCGGCCAAGGTCCTTATACTGTTAAAGCCTGTGGTTCTAAAAATGAAGGTCCCAAGCTCATCCGACTCATCCAAGTTCACATGCAAACGCCCATAAGGCTTACAGTGCCCGCCTTGAGCCATTGAGCATAAATCAGGGGATGGGCATGGATGCTGCTCTACACCTTGATTAGTCAATCGCTGGCAAGTTTCACCATTGCCGACACAAACAGGTCGTCCAGTTTGACGGTCAAATAAGCTGTACTCTGCACGCAGATTCAGCTCAGGATCATTAAAGATCATCCGTACAGGAATTGAGCGGAGTTTTTGATTGGATGCTTTAGCCCGCAGCTGTTCATCTAACGGATGTTTGATCCAACCACTATCTTTACTTTGGATTTGACTGGTAATGGTGAATTGATCATCCTTTTCAGGCAGACGCTTGCCATTCTTTTCCACCATTCGGCCAATGCTGATTCGCCCTAAAATAGGCGGTGTGATTGCTAAGCCTTTAATCATGATATTCCTCTTTTTAACAATGAAATCGGCATAAAAAATCCCATGCTGTTTGGCATGGGATCGTTATGTCCTTAAATTGATTTGCTTGCGAATAGCAAAAGATTGATTTCATCTCATTCACCATCTGGATAAATATTGAAGCGTCTTGAACCTATTTTACTTTGCGGAAATTGGTTCAGATATTCAGGGTGCTTTTTAAGTAGTGCTTTGCTATCTAAGCTAATCGAGTCTTTGGCCTTTTTCCACGTGACTGAACCTGCTTTGAAAGTTGCGCGCTCAGCCTCCTGCATCTTGGCCTGCAGCTGGTGTTTCAGCAGATCGAATTGCTCTTGGTGCTTTTCAATTTGATTGCGTGCTTGAATCAGCTGCTCAAACTGTTGGTTGGCTTGATCATCTAACGAGAGATCGGTCGTACTTAGCGTCACATGCTCTGGATACAGTAATTGCAAAGCTTTGGCGGCCGATTCACTAGCATCTGCATCAGGCGGTGTATCCTTTTCCACGCACTCCCAGAAGTAACGCTCAGCATTCACGATATGCTGAATCACCGATTCTGAACGGGTCACTTTAAATATGCGGGTTTCATGTCCGCAGATCAGCACACAGATATGTGCTGCCTTCTTCCCCGTCACAGCCAGTTGATGCTGGACCTGACACAGTACATATAGAGGCACACCATCCCGCCAAAGCTTAGCACCATATTCCCCTGCGGTTTTACATTCTAGAACCTGCACATCTGCGTCACCCACTACAGAGTAATCTAAGTTTGCTAACATGAAATGCTTGTCTGGATCAGGATGCTGCAGCACAGCATTGACGCGGCGGACTTTATAGTTGGTATGCATGCTGTAATACTCAGCCACTAAGGGCTCTAAACGCTTGCCCCAATACAGCGGAGCATGGCCTTCGCTTTCATCTTCAATCGATTGCTTGATCCTTCCAGTCTTGATCATCCACAATTCCAGCATCGACATATAAGGGTTGAGCCCACAGGCTGCTGCGCAGTCACTGCTGCCGATGCCTTGCCTTCGCACTTCCAGCCATTCGGCCTGAGTCATATTTTTAGTCGCCATAAAACGTTTTGCGGTAAAATTTTTAGGAGCACGGAATACTTTAGGCTGTACATATGCTGCAGGTAGATTTGATAAATGATTCATTGTTAATTCCTCTAATTTAAATTTTGGGCATAAAAAAGCCGTGCCTAAAGACACGGCTTTAAGAGCTTGGTATTTGATTCATAAGTGAAGAAAAATATTTGGCCTTGTTCTGTAATATTTAGGTTAATTTATAAAAAGGAGAACTATTGATCTTAAGCAAGCATTCGCAGCGCCTGTTCGAGCCCACGCTGCTTCAACCCAGCACCTGCGCCAAACCATGCTGAATCGAGTCGGTGATCTTGACTCATAGCCCGGCGTTCATGATCGGCAAATTCTGTAATACTGCATAGCAAACCATAAGCGGTATCTTTAGCTGAACTCAGTTCTGCCCCACGGCCATGACCATTAAACATGGTCATGACTTTCGACATGGCACGTCCATTCGGCTCAGTCTTGTTTTCAGCTTTAGGGGCTGAATTAGCTTGGATAGCGACATTGCGGTAGAACTGAATAATACCTTCGTCCTGCTCATTCGGACTCAAGCTACTATTGTTAAACACGGCATCAAAATAAGCTGCTGCCTCACTTTGAGTGACTTTACGCTGGCTGAGCTGTTTCATTTCATACATATGTTCATCCCATGCCCGGACAGAAATTCCCAACTGCTGTTTAATCTTTTGGGCATCAAAACGAGTGCTGTGCGGGACTTTGACCACACCTGCACTGCTGTTCTGTCCTTTGAGAGCAATCGCTAAGGTGTTATTGCACACCACACGGATTGAAGTGAACTGTGCAGTTGTCGCTAGTGTTCCATCACAGCCCGTAGCCAATAAGATATAGCCATTACTGACATCTTTACCTTTGAGTGCTGCTGTCTGCCCGGTTTTAGCCAAAGCCCAGAATTTTTTTCCGCCTTTGAGTACCCCAGCTGTTTCCAATTCAAAACCCGATTGCTCTGTTAAGTCACGGTAAAACTCTAACACCTCTGCAGGCTGGACTTCCTGATAGCGCTGACTGACCACAGATAGAGGTGCATGGGTGTCCGAGCGGTAAAGTACGCGCTGTTCCTCGAAAGGCATGATGATGCTTTGCCCACGTTCATTTTGTGCCATGTAGCTGACGTTTGATGATTCAATACGCCAATCCATGCCTGCCTGTTTCGCCCAGACTTCAATCGGCTGATTTTGCGCGAGCTGATTGCCAAGACCGTGCCATGGGGTTTCACCGACATAAGCCATTTTTTCAATTAAATGTGCCATATACTTATTTCCTTTTAATTTTTACTGACTATTCAAATTAGGGGATTAAAAACAACTACCGTCTAAATTCCATCAAATCTAGTTAAAGTAGTGTCCGCACTCCAAACAATGGTGATGTACTTGCGGCTGAGATTCATCTTTCATATGGTTTTCGGAATGCTGCTCATGGATGTGTTTCAAGATGCAGGCTGCACAGCCAACTGCCCCACCGATTAAAGCCCCAAATACATAAATCATCGTACGCTGCCCCTTAATCAGTCGAGCGCTAGATGCACCCATCGCGGCATAATTCACAACGTTCTGAATCAGATTTTGAATAGGCGGCTTTAAAGACCTTGGCTGCTGAAATTCAATGGATGTAGAAAGTTGAGGGCCGACCATTTCAGTTTCGTCACCGCCACATGCAGGACAAATAATTAAATTCATCTTTATTTCCTTAAAGTTTAGACATAAAAAAGCCGAGTCCTTCATGGACTCGGCTTTTTGATTCATTGATTTTACTGTCTTAACCAATGAGATCGGCTAGTTAAAGCTATAGCTTACCGTTCCTTCAGTGGTTTCAATATCCACCTGTACCACATTGGCAAAACTGCATTTAGTGACTCTTAATCTAGCAAGTTGTCCCATCTGAAAATGCAATAGAAAGTTAAATCTTCGATCATGACCGATAAAGCTGCACTGCCCGTTATTGACTATGACATTCGTCACCTCTATCGGTTCAGCTGTATTAGAACGAATAGAAATCACTGGAGTACTCCACGAGTACAAACCCGCTTCATTTAACTCTACTGAAAACGTATCAGGATCAAGACTTGAACTGCAGCCTTGTAAAGTCAGTACAGATATAAATGCCAATACAGCAAAGCTCAGATTTTTGAATAAGTTGTTCATTATAAATTTCCCCTAAATCCTATATTTAGATATAGCCCTATAGGCATATGCCCCTCAAAGTTTACTGAGAAGAAATGCCCTCACATCTAGGTAATATGTATTTGAAATTGCTTTATTCTTTTAAATTTTGCGTGTTTCGCCAATACTGGCTACCCTTTACTGCAAACAGCTCTTAGACTTATCCCCACCTCAAGCATTCTTCATTGCAGAATCAATGTCTCCTGATTTTGCTTATGCGCTGGCATTACAACTGATGGGGCAAAAATCTCATTCATAGCTTTGTGTTTTATCTCAATTTGTGATCATGCTACGTTCACTGATCTTGTGACTAATCCCACATACTTCCCACCCGATCACCGGTTAACTTAATCAGCTAAGGAAAACTGGCATTCCATTACGTTAAATTAGGAATTATGGGAATAAATAGTGGTACATAAGCCTAAGTTCAATACTGTACGTATCGAAAGTCCCATCTATCCACTAGATTGAATACAGGGATCTATCTATTTTCATTGACTTGGATGAGCCCCAATCACCGTTTCTTGCCATTGAAGATTTTAAAACCACGTGTTGTGATACATATCTTATTCATCTGCTCATTTACGCTCGTCAGCGTATCAGGTAAGTCACTAAGATCATCCAATGGATTTTTAGGCTCAGGAAAGTTCAAAAGCCCATCTGGGTTATATCCAAAGGGATTACCCTGTGGTTTCTGTACTTCTTCATCTGGAATGTCAAATAAAATACCCATACCGTACGTAACATCTTGCCACAGTCTTAGAAGATCAATTGAATAGTCAATATCATCAGAATAAAAGACTGTTTGAAAGGTGAGGTAGAATCTAATCACGTAACAGTTTCGAGTTGTGTCGCGAATTAAGTGATAATAACTAAATATCACTTGTGAGCGAAACCATGGCAGGAATGTTAACTTCTTTTCAAATTCTCTAAATGATTGAATTACCTGATCGACTGATAGCAACAGTTCAGTACCTGCTGGATAACTCAGATAAAATTTTAAATCAGGCGCATCTACGCTCAATTTGCTGACTTCACAATAAAGGTCACGTAAATGATTAACTCTCTTCTCGTATTGCTCATTAGTTTGATTTAAAGTCTCATGGAAACCAGTAGTTACAAATAACAGTTTCAATTTACTTAAAATATGCTCAGCTAGCCATTTCGCAGTATGTTTGGCTGTTGGATTAAAATAATGCTGACGCGAATCGATTTGCTGTAAGACGGTAAAATAGGCGTTTCTGAATTGTGTCACCCAGAAACTGCAATCTGAATCTCGATGATGAAACATCAGCTCATTCCACTCTCGAAAGTACTCTAGTAATACTTGAGCCGTTTCTTCAATGATTTTCTGAATATGTTCATCATGAGTCATGGGCGGGATGGGTGAACCAAATCGCACTTGAGTAAAGAAGTTGTGTATATCTTGCTCTAAACGTGGTGCAGTCTGGTGTTCAATGTAGGTAATGTCCATGGAGAGTCCTATAAAGTGATATTTTTCATAGAACTGTCCACTCCATATTTTTTTACAGTTAAATGACGATTGGCTCATCCAATAAATCATCTACATCTTGTTCAGACCAAATTCCTACTTCTGCTGATATTGGATGATTGATCTTGTACTTACGACCATGCTCGCGGTAAATTCCTTTAAAGAAAGTTCTTTTATTCGATGGCTTAATCAACATCCTCTGCATGAACTTTTCAGGCTGAGTGAGATAACGGGCAACATTCAAAGCATTCCGCTCTTCTAAAGACTGATAACGATGAATCATGCCTATCCCTAATAAGCCTCGATCAGCGTATTGTTTTTTCTTTTCAGGGGTATTGTTATTGAGTCCGTAACCTAAGCCTTGAGTGATCTTTTGCCACTTTTGAATCACTTCATCAGCCAAGTACCAATCCTTACAACGCTCAGAACCGTTGTAGATCAGCATTAAATGTGCATGGTAGCCTTTTGTAACACCCTGCTCTAATGCCAGCCCATAACCCAAAAGATACTTAAAACAGCCATTCTTATCTTTCAATAAATTACGCACTGACTCAATATGGTTATAGAAATCCTGCACCGTAATATTTGACATAGATACTTTTAAATATCCCAAATCAACACGCACAATCAAGACTTTATAATGATCTTTAAGAATCCTCTGCACATAAGCTAGAAAACTCTTTTGGTTATCAGTTTCCTGCCCTTCAAACATTCGAATTTCATCTAGGTATAGAGACCTATGACGTCTCAACTGATTTCGAAGATTAGATACTTCTCTATATCGTAACTGTGTCAGATATTCGTCAATCCCTAAATCACCTCGACCAGCGTCAACTAAGCGCACCATTTCTTTAAACGCGCCAATCAAAGTACAGTATTCAATATCCGCCTGGTCAAAAACCTTAAATGCAGGAATCAATTTGCACAGGTGATAAATGAACGATGTATCACATAGCTCAATATTCAATAAGTAATCAACAAAGTTAGTCACTGCATTCATTACTGCAGCTTGATGAGAGAGATCGTATTGCAACATCTGAAGATTCCTTAGTTATGTTTGATGCATAACTAAGGAGTTACAGTTATTTATTATGTATGTGTGATCTACACTGTTGATATCTATGATCTGTATAAGTAAATAGATTTATAATTAGTTTATTAATTAATAATATTATTTACCGACTTAGTCTACAAACCAACTGGAACAAAACTAATCTGTATATAAGGTAGTGTACTTTTCGCTCACAACATTCATGCAATTTTACTCAAATATCCATTTACGAGAGTTAAGGCAGAAATTAGCTTTTATAGCAAAAAATCAATCAAAGTGATCCATTTCTACACATTGATTACTAATTAATCCAAACTCTACTTGTTTATTAATATCTAAGTCTATTTGCTTGATACTTGACTTATAGGCCTTAACAATTTCAAATGTCGACGATTTCGGCATTTTAAGTTCGGCAAACATAGTATCAGCATAATCAATAAGATATAGCTCATCCTGTTTAAGGCTATGATCAGGGTTAAAGTAAATTTTATAAGTAGCAAACTCATCAGCACAACCTAATGGTACTACCCTGCTGAAATCATTCAGACCAATCACCTCAACCAAAACATCGAAAACGAGTCGTAACTCACTTTGATACGCATATTGTACAAGTAAGGACATTATTTCCTGCTTTAGTTGGTTTTGTGCCTCCATGATTTCCGATAGCCTTATCTGATGTGTGGCAGCTTTTCTTTCTACTTGTTCTGTAATCTCAACCTTTTTAAACAATTTCATTATCTTAGATTTTATGTTAGCAGGAACCATTTGACTCTGAGGCGGATAGATGACTGGAGCCATATTAGGATAATGAGATGCTAGATAGCGAAAGATATAATCCAGTCTTTTGAAATTTAGTTCGATTGTATTAAGGGATAGCTTTTTTTTATTTGCAACATATCCACGTGATAGATGAAATTCTTGGTGAAATCCTGTATTCCAGTGACTCGCGGCTTGTAACAAATGTGGAATAGAACTTTCATCTGATTGAAAAATACCAACATTTGCTGCTTGATCTGACTCTATAAAAAAATTGTGAATAAACTCCAATTGTTCAAAATTGACAGTGGGTTCATCAGGACTCCATGTATTTAATGCTTCTAGAAGCCTAGTTAACACAGGTGTCTGTTGAGGATGATTGAAAATTATGAATCTTCCATAAATTCTCCTCTTTCCCCAAATCGCATGAGAAAGATTGAGAAAATAGATTGAGGAAACAAAATTTAAATAGCCATTGTTCAATGTTCCATCAATTTTTGACCGTAAGATTCCCTGTTTAAACAAATAGGTCATACAACGCAATAAAGCAAACCTGCTTAAACCGGTATAACTTGTTAACTCATGCGTTCCTGCGCCCTGAACAACACCATCTCGATCACTCAAAAGAACAAGGTTAACCAATACTAACCATTGCTTATAATCCATCGCCAATAATTGTTGACTATTCTTTTGTTTATGACTGATTTTGATCTGAAATAGCTTTTCGAACAAATGAAGTAAAAATTCTCTTTTGGGATGATTAAGAAGGCTTTGAATTCTACTCTTTATTTTTTTTTGCAAATTTAGCTGTTTTAGATACTCCCGATTCACTCTAATGTGATGATGCCCATCAGCAACAAGTATAAATTTTTTTAATAGTTCACTAAATGCTTCTTCCAACTTTAAATGATGAATGTCAATTTTTAGAGCAATTTTCTTGATGTCTTTCTTCTGAAATCGCTTATATCCAAAAGTCAAAAATAGGCGAAAAAAAACGATTCTCTCGAATGGCGACAGTGTTAGTTCAAGTCGTTGCAGGTATATTAAAGACAAGCATGATAAAAAATTATATTTGTTCATTATTTATACTAAAAATACAATTCGCACTAATAAAAGTTTAATTTATTTTAATTGTTTTTTATATATAATATTAACTGTAATTTATTTTATTAATCTCTTAACTCAAAAACGTACTTAACGCTTAGTTTAGTAAAAACAATCAAAATTTTTAAAGAGAAAGTGAGATGGGTCGTCCTAAGCAAGATTTAAATAAGTGGTGTAATACGAATGTAGATTTTAAATTTGAATTTTTAGATCAAGAATGTCAAAAAGCAGATGGATTAGTACAGTACATACGACATAATTTTGGATACACATTTATTGGAGAACACAAATATTCCATCCAACAAATTCCCCAAGAAATATTGCCCACTTTTCAACAGGCAATTTTAGGGAATGGCCTTTCAGTTCATGTGTCTCTGGAATGTTTCAACCAACTCAAAAAAAAATTTATTCAATATAAAAATGAAAAGACAAAAAGCCATTTAGTCAAAAAACAATACCTTTTTAATAAAGAATTATCAGCAAACGTTCAACATATTAAAAACGTGAATGGATGGAAAAGAGAGGAGATTGTCATTGAATATCTCGTTAATGGTTACCTCAACCAAAAGACTCAATATACAACCAAAGTAGAAATCGAAACCAAGTCAATTAAGCTTAAGATGTTAAACGATGAAATCAACAGGAATCTTTCAGTAATCAGACAGCTCAAAGATGAAGCTTTTGAATTAAAGCAAAAACTGTTGAAAGAGACTTCAGCCAAAGAACATTTTGAAAATCTTTGCAAAGAGCATGGTATTGATGGAGGGAGCCCACAACTTTCAGAAACATACTCTGAATAAGATGTATTAGTTCAGATCGGACAATACAACCAATAATAGAACCCTTAAACATTGAATTTAAGGGCTTATATATTCAGTCGAGCATTTCTGAATTGAATTCTGGTGTATATGACGTCACCATAACCCACTAATATTTATAAATTATTTACTATACATTTTCTTGCATTAATTGTTCTAAATAATTCGACCATGCTTGCATCATCACTATCCTCTCCTCCAAATACTTTGTTCGGTTATACGCCCTTCCATGCATATCACGGACCTGATGAGCTAACTGCTGCTCAATACGTTCAATAGGAAATTTCAATACTTCATCTAATAAAGTTCTTGCTGTTGCTCTGAATCCATGCCCAGTTGTTTCACCATTTTCAAAGCCATATTGCTTTAATCGCTTATTAATAGTCGATTCGCTAATAGTTTTAGATTTATCTCGCATAGACACGAAACAATATTCTGTATGTCCAGTAACGCGATACAATTCTTGGAACAACTTTAAAACTTGATCTGACAAAGGAACAATATGTTGCAAGGCTGTCTGATTCTTGGTTTTAGGCGGAGTGTATCTCCATGTACTATTTTCAAAATTAATGTCTGCCCACTTCGCTCCTCTTAATTCTCCTGGACGTACAAAAACATGAGGTAATATTCTCACGGCATAGTCTATTGTGATATCACCACGGCCAACACTATTATTAATATTCCACAATAACTGTCCTAGCATTTGTTCATTTGTGATCGCTGATCTATGCTTGGTTTTACCAACTTTTAATATCCCACTAATCTGGTCCGCAACATTAAATTGACACAATCCTAAAGCAATCGCATATCGAAAGACTTGAGATGCTTTGCTTCGCATTCTTTTAGCGGAATCAGTCTTTCCTTGCCTTTCGTAAATACGGCAAACATCTAAAATCTGAGTGGGTGTTATATCGGTTATTACCATCTCACCTATTGATGCATATAGCTTATCCCATACGAATTCGTTTCTTCGCTGAGTACTAGGCTCAAGTTCTTCCGTCTTACGATATTCATCAGCGATTAAAGCGAAAGTATTTTTACCTAATTTAGCTTCTTCGTCATTTTTCTTCAAAACTACTGGATCTATATTTTGGGCGAGTAATTCTCGACATTCAGTTCTTTTTGCTCGTGCATTTAACAACGATACCTCTGGGTATGTCCCAAAAGAAATACTATTACGTTTTTTAGTGATTGGGCGAGCATAGTCCCATCTCCAATAGGCGTTGCCATTTTTATCAATAATAAAAAATAGTCCTTTACCATCGGCAAGTTTAATTTGAACCTTGGTTGATAACTTTTTATGTGAATTTACAGCTGCACGAATCTGTGTATCTGTCAGATTTACAATTATTTTTGGCATTTTTACGGTAAGCCTTTGCAATAATTTTGAAATTACCGCAAAAGTTACCGCAAAAAACTTAAATAACCTAAAACATGCTCGGACAATATCGGATAAGAAAAATACGTAAGTTGTTTATTTTTAAATGTTTTCGTATTTCATCGGATGAGGTAAAACAAAGAAATGGTGCGCTCAGCGGGACTCGAACCCACGCCACAGGCTTCGGAGACCTGTACTCTATCCAGTTGAGCTATGAGCGCTTATTTTGGATTGCGCACATCATAACAAAAAAAACTGTAAGGTAAAGCAACTATATAGATGTTAGGCTTTTTTATGCTTAAGCTTTATACAACGTTCTATTTTTAAAATGCAGAATTCCATACGATTTACTTGGTTTATTTGCCCCGATATCGCACAATACTCACACTATTTATAGAGTGAATTATTTATGACTGATGCACTAACGTTAAAGCAACTGTCAAAAACCTATAAAAATGGGTTTCAGGCGCTTAAAGGTATTGATTTAACAGTACCCGAAGGTGAATTTTATGCACTTTTAGGTCCCAATGGTGCAGGAAAATCTACCACGATTAGTATTATCAGTTCACTAACCCGTAAAACTTCAGGTACTGTCGAAATTTTTGGGCACAATTTAGATACCCATCCCTCGCATGCAAAGCAGTGTTTGGGCGTTGTCCCTCAAGAATTTAACTTTGGTCAATTTGAAAAAACATTTGATATTTTGGTGACTCAAGCTGGTTATTACGGTATTTCTAAAAAGATAGCAGAGAAACGTGCAGAGGAATATTTAGAAAAGCTTGGTCTTTGGGAAAAACGCAGTACCCAAGCACGTATGTTATCGGGCGGTATGAAACGCCGTTTAATGATCGCTCGTGCCATGATGCATGAACCTAAACTGCTGATTTTAGATGAGCCGACTGCTGGTGTTGATATTGAACTACGCCGTTCGATGTGGGATTTCCTCACTGAAATGAACGAAAAAGGCACGTCTATTATTTTAACGACACACTATTTAGAAGAAGCTGAAATGTTGTGCCGTCGAATCGCAATTATTGATCGTGGTGTGATTAAAGAAGACACCAGCATGAAAGGTTTCCTCAGCCAGTTGAATGAAGAAACATTTATTTTCGATCTAGCCGAACCCATTGAACCGATCCATATAGAAATTATTGGTGTCCGTTTCAACTTAGTAGATCCTGTCACCTTAGAAGTCACTATGGATAAAGGCCATACCTTGAATGATTTATTCCAACTCATGGAATCTCAAGGTATTCAAGTTCGAAGTATGCGTAATAAATCTAACCGACTAGAAGAACTATTTGTCCGTATGGTCGAAAAAAATCTTGAAGGTGCAGCACAATGAATTTTAACCAACTGTGTATTGCCCTCTACACCTTAGTGTATAAAGAAATTCGCCGTTTCATGCGTATTTGGCCGCAAACCCTTCTCCCACCGGCAATCACCATGAGTTTGTACTTTGTGATTTTCGGTAATTTAGTCGGTTCACGCATTGGGCAAATGGGTGGTTTTAGCTATATGCAGTTCATCGTGCCCGGCTTAATTATGATGGCGGTCATTACCAACAGCTATGCCAATGTGTCATCCAGTTTCTTTAGTGCAAAATTTCAAAAAAGCATCGAAGAATTAATCATGAGCCCGGTGCCGTTACACATGGTGCTTTGGGGTTATGTGATCGGTGGTGTTTGCCGTGGTGTTTTAGTCGGCTTTATTGTCACTGCGATGAGCCTATTTTTTACTGAATTACACCTGACCAATATCTTCGTAACTATATATACAGTTCTCATTACTTCGCTACTGTTTTCTCTTGGCGGATTTATTAATGCTGTTTATGCAAAATCTTTTGACGACATTTCGATTATCCCGACTTTCGTCCTGACTCCGCTGACTTATTTAGGCGGTGTTTTCTATGCCATCTCATCACTGAGTCCTTTTTGGCAAAATCTCTCTTTAATCAACCCTGTCGTGTATATGGTCAATGCATTCCGCTACGGTATTTTAGGTCATAGCGATGTGAATGTCGGCATTTCACTGACAGTAATTACTGCATGTTGCGTTGTACTTTATGGCGTGGCGTATCATTTACTTTCTCGTGGTTCAGGAATGCGTGAATAATGAGTGTAGAACAATCCCTTTTAGGCAAAGACACCAATTACCCAACAGAATATCAACCTGATATTCTGTTTCCGATTGCACGTGCCACTGCACGTGAACAATATGCCCATGTGGAAGGCATCCGCCAAGGTACAGACTGGTGGCATGTTTTTGAAATTTCTTGGTTAAATGCTTCTGGTGTGCCTCAAGTCGCTATTGGCCGTTTAACTTTGCCTGCAAGTTCAGACAACCTCATCGAATCGAAATCTTTAAAGCTCTACTTTAATAGTATGAACTTTACCAAATTTGATTCTCAGGCAGCGTTTAAAGCAACCGTTGAAAAAGACTTATCTGCTGCAGCCAATGCCGCTGTGACTATTGATCTATTTCATGTCGATGATGTTGAAATTTCAAAACCACAAGGCATCTGTATTGATGACTTAGAACCCACCCAGTTAGAAAATCATCCAAATGCAGCTTTACTCTCTTTAGATGAAGCTGCAGCGCAAGAAGAAGTTGAAATTCAACTTTATTCACATTTATTAAGAAGTAACTGTCCAGTCACGGGTCAACCTGATTGGGGAACGGTATTTATACGGTATAAAGGTACTAAGCCTTGTTATCGTAGTATTCTGGCTTATATTATTTCTTACCGTCAGCATAATGGTTTCCACGAACAATGTGTGGAGCAAATGTTTGCCGATATTTGGCAACATTTAAAACCAAGTCAGCTGATGGTATATGCTGCCTATACACGCCGTGGTGGATTGGATATCAACCCTTGTCGTGTATCGGATTTAACATGGATGCCTCGCCCCATTCGATTGGCGCGACAATAAAAAAATTGAGGTTAGTGATGCCATTTTTTGGTTTTATTCCTTCTGAGGAACTTCTAAGCAGTATCCAAACTGGTCACGCGAAAAAAAATTCGAGTGAACCCCTTTATCCTTTACGTGATAAAACAGCTTTGCTGATTAATGAAGAAATCATTGGTGCAACTATATTAGCTCCTGTTCATCTGTTTCCTGCAAGCGATAAGCGCGACACAGCAGAAAAACTGGCTGGCTATGTCAAATCAACAGTCGCTGTATTGTTAAAGCAGCTATTGGGTAAATCTCCGAATGATGTGGTGAAACAATCCATTGAATTTTCAGAACGAAGTTTATTTCAAGACGCGACTGGCACTTATCGTGTAGGTCTAAGTTTAGATGCAGGACTAGTCACTAACCTTAAAAATAGTTATGCGGAAATTAAATCGGGTGTAGATATCAATAAAGCTGCTTTTGGTGAACTGTATAAACAGTTTGCTGAAGCTGCAGTGCGTCATTTTATGAATGACTTTAATAAAACTCTCGATTTAGGCATGATTAAACGTAAAGCAGCCGATATCGGTTCTTCTGCTGTGATTAAAGCTATTCATATTGCAATTGATAAGATTTTCCCAAATTTAACCAAAGAAGAGCTAAGTGCCCTTGCAGAAGCACATGATGCGATGTTTAACAAATAAATCTCGCTTTTCGTCAAAACCTAGCTTTGGCTAGGTTTTTTTATGGCTAAACGCATAAAATCGAATCCCGATACAATGACTATATAGTCATGCAAACACAGTTCTAGAATTGAACAGATTTTTATTAAAAGAAAGACAGTACATTGATATCCACAATTTTTAAAAATCTACAAAGAACAGGAAGAACCTGAATATAGATCATATTTTAATGTGAGCCGTCATTTTGGCTTAAATTTCAATGCGTCCATTTTAATATTCAATCTCTTTCTTTTTTATCATTCAGTCTATATTTCTACTATATATATAGCGACGTTTTCAACAGCATTGAAGCGCTGACGAACAAAAACTATGTAATGAATAAACCACTGCTTGCATATGGGTGTTTTAGACCGGTATCTTTTTAATCCTGTCCCTTTATTTTTAGATATAACATTGCAACTTTTGTAGCTTCTAAACAACATTTGGCAACGCGATAACGGTTATTCGTTCTGCATATTTATGACGCATGAGTTTTAGAGTCATCTTTATTTCAAATGATTTGTGAATATTTGCAAGTTATGTAAATGAATATGACACTTATCAATATGTTAACTGCGAATAAATCCTTTGCTTTGTCTTTTTTTGTATATCTATTTATGAAAGCATGCACTGTCAGTGGTATCTTAGTTGCTATTGGTAAACTTTACCTTTAATGAGCTATGAAACCACAAGGTCATCACAATTTTCAGGATCTTTGCCCCTCGAAATTTTGTTCATACTCATCGCTAAAGCAACTGGAAATTTTTTATTTATGTTAAATCGAAATTTTTATAAAAAACTATCACATATCGCCATTATGGCCGGTTCACTTTCACTGACCAGTTTTTGTCAGGCCAATGACTTCCAATCTCATCCGGCATATGCAAGCTTTAAACAAAATGCAATGCAAACCTATGGTCTGAGTGAAAATCAAATTGATTGGGCAATGCAAGGCAGTAAAAACCTACCCAACATTATTAGCATTATGAATAGACCTGGTGAATCAAAGCCTTGGTACCAATACAAAACCAATTTTTTAGCTGAAAGTACAATTCAACGCGGCGTTCGCTTCAAAAATCAATATGCCGACACTTTAAATCGTGCAGAACAACAATTTGGTGTGCCTCAATCCGTGATTTTAGGCATTTTGGGTGTTGAAACAGGCTACGGCAGCAATAAAGGTAATTTTATTACCCGTGATGCTTTGGCGACCCTTGGTTTTGGCTATGAACGCCGTGCGCAATATTTCCAAGATGAACTTGCTGCACTGATTGCTTGGTCATATAAAGATGGTGTTCCAACCAACTCTGTCGTCGGTTCATATGCAGGTGCTGTGGGTTATCCTCAATTTATGCCAAGTAACATTCCAAAATTTGGTGTGGACTACGATGGCAATGGTCATGTTGACCTGCGTAATTCAGCTGTCGATGCCATTGGTTCAATTGCAAATTATTTAGCAAATTATGGTTGGCAGCGTAATCAACCAATTGCTTTTGCTGCTCGCTATAGCGGAAACAACCCAGATGCTATTATTGCAAAGGATTTAAACCAGCCAACACCCTATGGTGTACTCAAGGCTCAAGGTGTAACCCCTATGAATCCATTGGTAAAAATCGATGATCTCGATTTAGTCAATGTCATCCAATTGCAAGATAGTTATGGACCAATTTATTACATCACTTATCCAAATTTTCAGGTCATTACAACCTATAACAAAAGCCGTATGTATGCGACTGCACTATGGCTTTTAGGCACTGAAGTTACCAGTCGATAAGACTGGTTTTTTCTTATAGAGCAAAAAAGTCAACAAATATTTTCACCAAAATGAGCATTTATTCGACATTTTACACACCTTGTTACATTATTGATTATTTTTTAACCAACTATTGTTAATTTTTTAGACATTTTCAAAGTATTTTAATTAAACACTAGACAGCCTATTGATGGCATGAATATTATCCATCTCGTTAAATATAGTTGCAAAAGTGAAATATCAGACGTGTTTACATGGATATCAGCGACTTAGTTGAACCAGTAAATATGCCATTGGGAGATAAACAATGCAGTCATCAATTATTAAATATGCCTTAGCGCTTGCCACGGCAGTTGCGCTAAGTCAGTCACAAGCTGAGATGGTTCAGTCATCATCATTCAATCATGATAATGACAACTCTCGTCTTGCAGCTCGTGTATTGAATAAAGAAGCTCAAAGCTTCAATTCAAACTTTACGAATTTAAGTAGCCTTTCAATCACTGAGCGTTCTGGCGATAAAATTCGTCGTCAAACAATCGCTGCTAAAATCGAAATTCCTGAAGATGAGCCTTCAGTGATTGAAAAGTTAAATACTGTTGCATCGAATACTGTTCGTAAGTTCACTCAAACAGGTACTGCTTCTTGGTACGGTCGTCAATTCCACGGTCGTAAAACAGCAAGCGGTGAAACGTTTGACATGAACGCACTTACAGCAGCACATCGTAGCCTGCCACTTAATTGCTTTATTCGTGTTACCAATCGCAATAATGGTAAAAGCGTCGTGGTGAAAGTAAATGACCGTGGTCCATTCCATGGTAACCGTGTTCTTGATTTATCTTATGGTGCTGCTAAGCAATTGGGTATTACCAGTGCGGGTACTGCAAATGTGAGCATTGAACGCGTAGACGGTCCAAA
The DNA here is from genome assembly GCF_013418745.1 of Acinetobacter sp. YH12126. Taxonomy (NCBI): domain Bacteria; kingdom Pseudomonadati; phylum Pseudomonadota; class Gammaproteobacteria; order Moraxellales; family Moraxellaceae; genus Acinetobacter; species Acinetobacter sp. YH12126. The sequence goes on from NZ_VPBM01000005.1 coordinate 220,541, forward strand.
TTCTTAATTCTCCAATGAAGTGACTGCATTTAACAGACCACGCCTAGCGTGGTTTTTTATTTGAAGCCTCTTAGTCTTTCAAATCATCAGTAATCCTGATTTTGACCCTTCCCGCATTCTTGTTTATATTACAGTCCTTCCCCATGATTAAGGACTATCATGAAAACAATCAACGAATGGTTTGATGAATACAGCGAAAGTCATCAAAATAAAACCAATAAAATGATTCACTGGATTTGCGTACCCACGATTTATTTTTCAATCGTTGGCATATTGGCGCATTTTAGCGCGCTACTTACTGCTGTCTTACTTGCCTTAGCATTTATCTTTTACGCACGTTTAGACATTGTGCTTGCTATTGCAATGGCCGCGTTAACGTTAATCATGGCATGGCTAATTTGGGTACTACCAGTTGGATATGGCTTTTATATCGCACTCTTTGTATTCGCATGGATTGGTCAATTTTATGGCCATAAAATTGAAGGTAAAAAGCCCTCTTTTTTCAAAGATCTCCAATTCCTCCTCATTGGCCCTATTTGGTGTTTAGATACATTTGCAGGAAAAGTACTTGGTAATTGGAAAACACGCCATAAATCGCAAATAAATAGCATTTAAAGCATGATTAATTTCATAGATCTCTTTTTCACTTCTTCCACATCAGTTTTCTTCATATTCGATGCTTAAAACCTTATTGTTTATAGGTGTATTTATCTTTAGTTTTTCCAATCATTTTTTCTATTTATACGACCAAAAAGCCAGTGTTTAAACACTGGCTTTTACTCAATATGGTTAATCCAATTTTATGTTGATAGCTTCATCTGAATCATGATCATTTAAATAACTAAAGTTAAAAATGACTACGTGATTTTTATTGATAGGTTTTACCTTGATGCTTTAACCAACCATCTTGATGACGTCCATTCGGATCGTGATGTGTCCAGTGCATCACACCCCCCTTATCTGAATATTCATATTCACCGTAAAATTGAACTGTATCGCCTTTTTGCAAGTTATCAATTCGTGGGGCTAGATCGATATTATGTGCAACTAAAAGGGTTTGACCATTATTTAAGGTCAAAATGAACTTTTGATGGCGACTACCTTCATTATCATCTCGAAGTACCGCTTTCACTCGACCTGTACCCTCAACCTGAACATTACTGAGTTTATTTTTAAATGCATGCACAATAACATCTTCAGCACTCTGCCCTTTTTGTTGAGCATCTGCAGGTTGTACTGATTCTATTTGTGGCTGTGAGTTTTGTTCTGCTGTCGTCTGAACTGGTACAGTTTTTTGTTGTTGTAAATCGATTCCGAAATAAGCTGCTGCTAGCGCAACAATAATTCCGCCGATGGTTAAGTTTGTTTTGTTTGCCATAAGAGAGTTTAAATCTAAATTTTTAACTCATTATAGTCATTAATATGGATAAAAATAGAATTTATAAACAAGAATGTACACGACACAAAGTCAAAATTACTTTGAACTATGCAAAGCTACAGCCATAAAAAAAGCCCTCAAAAACGAGGGCTTTTTTCTACAAATAATCAGAGATTATTTTGCAGCAGCTTGAGCAGCAGCAACTTCTTCAGCGAAAGAAAGTTCAGCTTTTTTCTCAATACCTTCACCAACTTCGAAACGTTCGAAGTTAGCAACAGTAGTACCAGTTGCTTTAAGAACTTCTGCAACTTTCTTATCGTTGTCGATAACGTACATTTGGTTCTCAAGAACAACTTCGTTCAAGTATTTCTGAACTGAACCAGTTACCATTTTTTCAACGATGTTTGCTGGTTTACCAGATTCAATTGCTTTCGCTTCAGCAATTTCTTTTTCTTTAGCGATAAGTTCAGCAGAAACGCCAGCTTCGTTTACAGCAACTGGGTTGAATGCAGCGATGTGCATAGCCAAACCTTTACCAGTATCAGCATCACCAGCGTATGCAACTACAACACCGATTTTTAAACCGTGTTTGTAAACTGCAAGGTTGTCGCCTTCAACGATTTGAGCACGACGTACTTGGATGTTTTCACCGATTTTTTGAACAAGCGCGATACGAGCTTCTTCAACAGTAGCACCATCTTCAAGTTTCAATTCAGCAATTTGAGCAGCGTCAGTTACACCAGCAGCAAGCGCAGCAGCAGCAACTTTAGCAGAGAAACCAGCAAAGTTTTCGTCTTTAGCAACGAAGTCAGTTTGACAGTTCACTTCTACAAGGATTGCTTTGTTGCCTTCTTGAGCGATAGTGATCGCGCCGTCAGCAGCAATGTTACCTGCTTTTTTAGCAGCTTTAGCTTGACCAGATTTACGAAGGTTATCGATCGCTAATTCGATGTCACCGCCCGCTTCTGTTAATGCTTTTTTACATTCCATCATTGCAAGACCAGTACGATCGCGCAATTCTTTAACCATGCTTGCTGTAACTGCAGTCATGTTAATCTCCTAAATACGGTAGAAAATGAATTCTTTTTAGAACAGAAACGGCCCAGAGCTGTCTCTTGGGCCGTCTGCATACATGACGCTTACTTTGCCACCATCACGTGTCGCAAAAATGACAAGCTTACGTCAAACGCATTAAGCCTCAGAAGCAGGAGCTTCTTCGCCTTTAGCTTGTGCATTTGCTTGTGATTGAGCATATTCTTTACCAGCAAGAATCGCATCAGCCATAGCAGAAGCGTAAAGAGTAACTGCACGGATCGCATCGTCGTTACCAGGGATAACGTAGTCTACGTTGTCTGGGTTAGAGTTTGTATCAACGATACCGATAACAGGAATACCAAGGTTTTTAGCTTCTTTAATTGCAATTGCTTCGTGATCAACATCGATTACGAATAATGCGTCAGGTAAACCACCCATGTTTTTAACGCCGCCAAGAGCGCGTTCAAGTTTTTCCATCTCACGAGTACGTTCTAAAGCTTCACGTTTAGTAAGTTTAGCGAAAGTACCGTCAGTAGATTGAGTTTGAAGGTCTTTTAGACGGTTGATTGACTGGCGAAGAGTTTTCCAGTTAGTCAACATACCACCCAACCAGCGGTGATCAACATATGGTTGACCTGCACGTTGAGCTTGTTCACGAATGATTGCAGAAGCTGCACGTTTTGTACCAACGAACAAAACTTTGTTCTTTTTGCTAGCCAAGTTGTTAGCAAAGTTCAAAGCATCATTTAACGCAGGAACAGTGTGCTCAAGGTTGATGATGTGAATTTTGTTGCGCGCGCCGAAGATGTATTCGCGCATTTTTGGATTCCAAAAACGTGTTTGGTGACCGAAGTGTGCGCCTGCTTGAAGAAGGTCGCGCATGCTTACGTTGTAATCTGCCATTTTCTTTACCTTAAAGTTTGGGTTAGGCCTCCATATACCCGCATTCTCCACCTAAAAAGGCACCCAGAGAAATGTGTCGATATATGTGCGGATTTTATTGCCCCATCGCACAAAGCTCGTGAAAGATATTCACGAAAAAGCATTTGATAAAACGGGCGGCTATTTATACCATAGTCACATACAAATTTCCAAAAGTTTTTAGAGATCATGAACAGTACTTACGAAGCTCCAAGTCGATTAATTAAAACGCCTGACGAAATTGAAAAAATGCGCGTCGCGGGTCGACTGGCGGCAGAAGTTTTGGATATGATCAAACCGCATATTGTTCCAGGTGTGACTACCCTAGAACTTGATACGATTTGTCATGACTATATTGTCAATAAACAAGAAGCTATTCCTGCATGTTTAGGTTATGGCGCTGCGCCGGGTCGTCCAGCATTTCAGCACGTTATCTGCACTTCAGTGAACCATGTGGTGTGTCACGGTATTCCATCTGAAAGCAAAAAATTAAAAAAAGGTGACATCTTAAACATCGATGTCACTGTGATCAAAGATGGTTACCATGGTGATACCAACATGATGTACATCGTCGGCGGTGAAACCACTATTTTAGCGAACCGTTTATGCAAAGTTGCCCAAGAAGCCATGTACCGTGGTATGGCGGTGGTAAAACCAGGCGCAACCATGGGTGATATCGGCCATGCTATTCAACAATATGTTGAATCAGAACGTTTTGGTGTTGTACGTGAATATTGTGGTCATGGTATTGGTACCGTTTTCCATGACGAACCACAAGTTTTACACTATGGTCAACCAAATACAGGCATGATCTTAGAAGAAGGCATGACATTCACGATTGAACCAATGGTGAATGGTGGCGACTGGAAAACCAAACTTCTTGGCGATAAATGGACTGTCGTGACTAAAGATCATAGCTTGTCTGCACAGTACGAACACACGCTACTTGTAACAAAAAATGGTGTAGAAGTGCTAACTGCTCGCCCTGAAGAAGATTTATCGCGTTTTGTTCAATAAGCAAAGTATTTGAAGTATAAAATTTAATTAAAAAGGTCACACATATTGTGGCCTTTTTTATGCCTTTTTTTATCCGTGACTTTAAGATTTTTCCATAAAATTTGATTAAAAATTTAAGTAACTCAATGTAAATTTTCTCAATTATAGGCTTAGGATGGAATATCACACTTTTTTGCACATTGTTGATTTTGCCACTCCCCATTACTGTGCATTTAAGCTAAGATAGTGTGCTTTTTATTTTTTAATCCCTATAAGAAGGAATACTGCCGTGGACGTACGTCTGTCTGATCGTGTAAATAGCATCAAACCGTCCCCTACACTTGCTGTTACTAACAAAGCTGCTGAATTGAAAGCTGCTGGTAAAAACGTAATTGGTTTAGGCGCAGGTGAACCGGATTTCGATACCCCACAACACATCAAAGATGCTGCAATTGCTGCTATCAACAATGGCTTCACTAAATATACAGCTGTTGACGGTACTCCAGGTCTTAAAAAAGCAATTATTGCTAAATTAAAACGCGACAATAACCTTGATTACGCTGCAAACCAAATCTTGGTTTCTTGTGGTGGTAAACAATCTTTCTTTAACTTGGCACTTGCTTTGTTAAACAAAGGTGACGAAGTAATTATCCCTGCTCCTTACTGGGTAAGCTACCCAGACATGGTGATCATTGCTGAAGGTACTCCTGTAATCGTGAAATGTGGTGAAGACCAACGTTTCAAAATTACGCCTGCTCAATTAGAAGCTGCAATCACTGACAAAACTCGTTTAGTGGTTCTAAACAGCCCTTCTAACCCAACAGGTATGATCTACACTAAAGAAGAATTGCTTGCTTTAGCTGACGTACTACGTAAATACCCAGAAGTTTTAGTTGCTTCTGATGACATGTACGAACCAATCCGTTGGGACGACGAATTCTACAACATCGCAACAGTTGCACCAGACCTTTACGATCGCGTAATCGTTCTTAACGGTGTATCTAAAGCTTATGCAATGACTGGCTGGCGTATTGGCTACGCAGCGGGCCCTGCTAAACTGATCGGTGCGATGAAAAAAATCCAATCTCAATCAACTTCAAACCCAACTTCTATTTCACAAGTTGCTGCTGAAGCTGCATTGAATGGCCCTCAAGACGTTCTTGAGCCAATGATTGAAGCATTCAAACGCCGTCACGACCTAGTTGTGAAAGGCTTGAACGACATCAACGGTATTACTTGCCTTCCTGCTGACGGTGCATTCTATGCATACGCAAACATCCGTCCACTGATTCGTGCAAAAGGTTTAAAATCTTGCACAGAATTCTCTGCATGGTTATTGGAAGAAACTGGTGTTGCAGTAGTTCCTGGTGATGCGTTCGGTCTAGGTGGTTACATGCGTATTTCTTATGCAACTGCAGACGAAGTGCTTGTAGATGCACTTGCACGTATCAAGAAAGCTGCTGACTCAATCGAAGGCGTAGACGCTGCGATTGCTTCAATTGCTGCTGAAAAATAATTTGATCTAAAGATCAAATCAAAAAAACCCGCGATATTCGCGGGTTTTTTATGGTTTACATTTCACGGCTTAATATTGTGATGATTTAAAAGCCTCATCGTTTAAATCTCATGCAGTCCCCAATAGACTTCAGTTTTAGGAGTACAGAAGAATCCTTCAAAGGGGTGAATTTCTAGAATCTGATCAATGATTTTTTTTGAAGAACATAAAAAAGTACAGTGACTGTCCCAATGTGTGGCAAATAGAAGCTGATAATCTTCAGTGTAATTACATACGTCAAGCAGATCATTTGCGATCAAATAATCAATCTGCATTTTTTTCGGTTGATTTATCCCATGCTCATCAACCGTCAGCAAAAAGTCATAGCCGATTTCTTTCAATGCATATAAAAGCGGGTTTTCTAAAAATGGCGAAATAAACCCATCATCACATGGATTAATAATTTCACTCTTCTTGTATAAATCAAGAACCTGCTTTTCCCACATTTTATTTTCATATTGTTGTTTAATTCCGCCAATCATCGTCCTTAATGCAACATCAATTTGAGAGACATTCTCCAGCTCAGACAAATTTAAAATTTCATGCCATGCAATTGGATAACAGCCTTTGATAAACTCATTTTTTTCAGGCCACGTTTCAACATTATAACGTTCCAGTTCCAATGTGACTGCTTTATAAAAGGGATGCAAAATGATATACACCGATTCAAAAACGCCCTGATAATATTCTAAAATCTTTCCATCATAAGGATAAGAGGCGTAAATTTCAGGAGTTAATACATTATTTTCTTTCATGATTTATATCTTCTAATTTTCATGTTTTTCAGAATACCCTTTCCCTGCCGAAGACCAAACCACCAAGTCAATTCCGGCGAAGACAATTACTTCGGGTAAAATAATATGCCAACTCAAAGGCACACCGATAAACCACATTCTGCCGATAATGGCTAAATACAGCACAGACAATTGAACACTTCTCCGTCACACAGTCTATCTACTTCACTAAGGTATATACAACTTGAGGCTAAATCGCCAAAGAGCATCGATAGAATGATATCTTTGGGCTATTCGAAGCTTTGACAAAATAAATCAAAAGCATAAAAGGAATTTCCAGCACAAAATTGGCTAAACAACTTGTCATTTGACAACTTTGATAAAACCTATCTCTCTTATAGCAACGAATAGCTCTATCTATCATCGTACTACACATATAAGTCTTACCAAATCGACTCTTCATTTCATTTTCTTTAATTGACGCATCTGCTGTTTTTTGTTTTATTAATAATCAAGTTCCAAAAAGGAACTAAAAACTTAGTAAAAGGAAAAGCACAATGAACCCAAAAGAAATGACTGGACTGCAACTTCTACAAGCCATGTGTGCAGGGAAAATTCCTCCTGCAAGCATTAGTGAAATTATTCCAATGCAACCCAAAAAGATTGAACAAGGTAATGTAGAGTTTGTTGTAAAAGCCGATCAGCGCCATTTAAATCCACTTGGTGGTGTGCATGGTGGCTTTGCAGCAACAGTCTTAGATACAGTTACAGGGTGTGTCGTACACTCAGCATTAGAAGCTGGTATAGGCTATGGCACCATTGATCTCAATATAAAAATGTGTAGACCTATCCCTAAAAATCAAGATTTAACCGCAATAGGCCATTTAATTAATATCAGTAAAAATTTAGGGATTTCTGAAGGGAAAATTATTGATGACAATGGCAAACTTTATGCACATGCAACTGCAACTTGCATGATTATACGTCCTTAATATTTTTATTTTTCTGCTCGCAATTCAATGCGAGCAGATGATGATTCAAACTTAAATTGCTGAATGTAAGGCGCGAATTAATTGGCCTTCGCTTAGATCAATGCGATTACTGCCCTTTTGAAAGCAGTAATATTTTAAAGCACTATCTAACTCAACACGAAGTTCCCGTTGTTCTGAAAAAGACCATACTTTAGAACGATTTGAGCCTGATAATGCATTACCTGCCAATTGGTATAAATACAAGTCTTGCTTGCGTTGCAAAGGCACACGACGACCATCATCTTGATGTTCAAAACGTAAATGACATGGCGCGTTGATCAACCATTTTTCACTAAACCACAGTTGTAATAAATCACCCAATGCCAAGTCACGTCGACCCAAAGGCCAAACGTCAACGTATGCACCTTCGACAGGTGTTTGATATTGCTCTTGATTACTAATAATGGAAAGATAGTTTTCTTGATAAAAAGAAAAATTTGAAAAAATCTGAGAAATAGTCAGCGTATTCATTCGCTTTCTCCTGTTTAGCCATTTTAGTGCTGGCAAGTTGGGTTTAAATCCACACTGTTTAAACATATGTTTAAACGCTCTGTTGTTGCATTCAGACTATCAATTGAATTTTTTCTTTGCAAGCCTAAGATTCATTTTTTCTAAAAAATCCTTCTTTTTGTTCAAATAAAAAACATCTATCACGCATTTCTTCTCATATTGGTATTTTTAGCTTGACCCTCCTCAAAATCTGCTTATAATCGCATTCAGATTCTCCAATAGCTCAGTCGGTAGAGCGACGGACTGTTAATCCGCAGGTCCCTGGTTCGAGCCCAGGTTGGAGAGCCAAATTCTAAAGCCCATTTATTTAAATGGGCTTTTTTAATGCCTATGATTTACATATAATCTATAAGTCATTGTCATTAAAATAAAAAAATGTTCATTCAAGTTGATGCTGAATCAAATAAAACTGCCTTAAAACACTATCTCACTGCATTCATTTTTCTTTTAATTTTTATCAGCCCATTTGCAATTTATTTGGTGAGCTGCACACCCGAAAGTGAAATTGAGCAACATTTCAAAACGCCACCCAATTTATATAATAGTGAAACCAACACCCTTCTTGACAGCAGCCTACAATGGTTGATTCCACCTCAGCAGATTCAAAATCATAATACTATTCCGGAAATATCTGAATCTGTATTGAACGAGATGACAGAAGGACAATATTGGGCGAGCACACCGATTACACTGCAAAACCAATCTGATCAACTGTATGTTCATATTGATTTTGCAGGTCAGCAACAAACACGAAAAGATCTTGAAATTTCGGTACTGCCGTTATGTATTGTTCACGAAAAAGAAACACCATGTATGAAAGCTGGGTTAAATGCAAGTGGACAACTCTTTAACATCTCAACTCAAAAAAATACGCAATATCACACATTGGAAACCAATAAGTCTTGGATGTTTTATGGCCATGATTTCCAAGAAAATTATATTATTCCACCGCAAGCCACACTCAAATTTTTAGTTAAAGCCAACACCCCTGAACACTTAACCCTTCAATGGCTTCGCCTAAGCATCAGTACTAGCCCCATTGTTGAGAAACAGCAGAATTATATGCTCATGACGCAAAACAGTATGAAAATAAAATATGCACTTGCTCTATTGCCACTCTTCATTTTAGCTTTGATGCACATTTTTCAAGGGTTTGAAAGCCTGCGTAATTTATCTATCGGCGCACTTTCAGCACTTTTATTTGTAATCAACACCATCATTTGGGATATCCACTATATGGTGATTGGTTGTCTGATTTTATGTTTTGCAAGTGTCTGTTATTGTTTTGAGAGCCGATATTATCGATTGCTTTATTTAACGGGTTATTTACTAATTGCAGGCTATTCGCAGCAATATTATGGTGGTTTTAATAAACACTTCTTCACCCAAACCAGTTTAATTTTATTGATAGGTTTATCGATGTTTTATCTTGAACCTAAAGATAGCTAAATCATTTTCATAAAAAAGCTCTGCAAATCGCAGAGCTTTTTCTCATTTAACTACCCTTAGATTACATTAAAGCTCAAAGTATATTTATATCGTTTTAATGCGTCTCCCTTCATTTCAAAAGGCTGCTGATAGTCAATTTTCAGTAAATACTGACCACGATCTGCTAGGTTTAAATTCAAGTTTCCTTCTTGATCAGTTTTAAGCGTTTTATAAACCTTTCCTTCACGGCTGTAATCCGTCGTTTGCTGCAAAATTTCAATCTGCAAACCCGCAACCGCTTTTTTCTGATCTAGCACTTTCAGTTGTACTGGCTCATTTTGCATAATGGCATTCGGATGAGTTTTAAATTGCACATCAAAACCATCATATAAATGATTCACCACTTGTGTAGACGTTACACGACGTGATACAAAAGTTTCAATGATTTCCTGCGTTTGAATACTTTTGATTTGCGACTTTTTAGTCAAGTCGGCTGTATAAATGACATTTGCATTCGCAGTTTTTTGAGGATCACGTATACCATTGATTAACGCTTTCCACTGCTTTTGATCATAAGCAAAACGCGCTGTACTTCCCTGTTTTTCACCACGAATACGATACGTGCCATCTTGCTTATTCTCTAAACTATAACTGCTGACCGTTTGCGTTTTTACCCAATCGGCATCTGTTAAATGCAGCTTATCACCTGATGGTGTATGTACATGGAAATTAAAGTTTTTAATGGCTATTTCAGAAACAAACGGATTGTCATAAAAACCAGAAAGAATGGCACTATGATTATTAAATGTTTGATAGTTTAATGGCGCCACATAAGGATAATGCGCTTGAGCCTGACCAACCGCACACAAAGCGATACAGAGTAAAGTGAATTGTAATTTCATATTAAATAAGTGAGCTTAAATTGTTTGATTCATAGAGATCGTTTCATTTTAGATTCACTCAAGCATGTTGTAAATAATTCTTATTATCATTTATTTTAAGTGCATAAAAAATCCCCCATTCTGGAGGATTATTTTATCAAGCGGCTTTGACTGGCACACCACTATGAAAGCGGAATAAATCATCTGGGCTGCTAATCAGATTTTTTTCAACTTCACGAATATGCTCAATACGCATCTGAATATCTTCTTTCGGGTTCTTTAGCTTATTGGTCATCGCCACATCCATGGCTAATGCCAAATAGTCCTCATAATGGCGTGATTCAGACTTTAGTAAATAGCGGTAGTAACGCCCCAACTCTTCATCCACATGTGGTGCAAGCGCATAGAAACGCTCACATGACCGTGCTTCAACAAATGCGCCAATCACTAAGATATCAATTAACGCTTCTGGCTCATAAGTCCGCACTTCTTTGCGTAGACCACCTGCATACCGACCTGCACTGATTGCAGTCCATTCCTGACCACGTTTTGCCATCAGTTCCAGCACTTGCTCATAGTGCAGCATTTCTTCACGTACTAGCTGTGCCAGTTTGATTTGTAAATCCGAGAAAAAACTATAACGAAACATCAAATTCATTGCTGTACTTGCTGCTTTCTTTTCACAATTGGCATGATCCTGCATCAGGATATCCAAATTATTTAAAGCTTCATCTAGCCATGCTTTTGGTGTTTCACACCCCAAGAAGCCAATGACTGGCTTCATTAGGGCATCATAATCAATATTTGACATATACTTTACTTAAAAATTAACGTGCAGATTTAATCGCAGCTTTCATTTGTTTTACAGACTGTGCCAATCCAATAAATACAGCATCAGCAATAATCGAGTGACCAATATTCAATTCATGAATTTGCGCAATGCGCGCAATCGGAGTGACATTGTCAATATTTAAGCCATGGCCAGCATTCACAATCAAACCTTTAGATGCGGCATATTCTGCACCTTGAATAATGCGTTCCAGCTCTACCTTCTGCGCTTCAGGTGTTTCAGCATCTGCATATGCACCTGTATGCAACTCAATCGTAGGTGCGCCACAGGCAATTGCTGCATCAATTTGAGCAAAGTCAGCATCAATAAATAATGAAACTTCGCAACCAATCGCCGCGAGTGCTTGAGTCGCGTTTTTTACATCTTCAAAATGCCCAACCACATCTAGACCGCCTTCAGTCGTGACTTCTTCACGCTTTTCAGGAACAAAGCATACATGATGCGGCTGAATCTCTTTGGCAAATTCAACCATTTCATTGGTCACTGCCATTTCAAGGTTCATATGGGTTTTTAATACAGAACGCATTCGACGTACATCATCATCTTTAATATGGCGACGATCTTCACGTAAATGCAGCGTAATCCCTTCCGCCCCCGCTTGCTCACAAATAATTGCGGCATTCACAGGATCTGGATAAGTTGTCCCACGTGCATTTCGTAGTGTTGCCACATGGTCAATATTTACACCAAGCAAAGCTGCCATAATTCTTTCCTAATGACGTTGAGTTTGAGAATTCTGTATCCACAATTGACGACTTTTTAATGGACGATCGCCAAGCAAGGAAGTAATCATTTGTCGGTACAACTTAGACAGTAATTGTAACTGTTCAGAATTAAATTCCCCACCTTTTTCATAATCACACATACTTAAAATATGTTGACCTGACAATGTTGCGCGTGAGGCTTTAATGACAGGTTGAAAACCTTCGTTTAAATGAAATTGATAATTTTCATGAGGCTGAATTTGCTGTTGATTTGCATCAGTTGAAAAATCCAACGCAAAACCTAACTCTTCAAGCAGCACATGCTCAAATTGTCTAAGGATTTGCCGTAAGAATAGATCAGGGTTGGCCTGGACAGACATGCATTGAAGTTTTTCCAAGGTGTGTGCATATTGAGCAAATGTCTCAGGCATCTCAACCTCTAAGGGACATAGCCTCAATAAAACTTCATTTAGATAAAATCCTGAAAAAAAAGCATCACCAAAAAAGAAAATCGGTTGATTTACAATTTCGAGTTTACTAAAGTTTTTAAGTTCGGACTTACCAGATGCTTGCAAGCAAATTGGTTGATACTGGGGAGGTGGCGTTTGCCTGAGAATACCATCAATTCGACCATGCTCCTGAGTAAACAAGTGCACAATATGACTTTTTTCACGATATTTACGATGGTGAATTAAATAACCATGCAGTATCTCATTACGCATGATTTGAAATATTAATCCTTGTCTTTCTTTTTCTTGTCGTCTTCATCTTCATCCCCATCTGGAATGACTGCACCCACAACTGCAGCAGTACCTTTAACCACGCCTTTTGTGGTTTTATAAGCCACTTTGACAGGAACAGTAACGATTTTATGAATACACCCTTGTAGAAACAAAACACATGCAACTACGGCCAATACTTTCATCATTACTCTTCCCTCAAAGTTTGTTATTTAACGATTAGATATCGCTATAACCTAAGCTTTTCAATGCACGCTCATCATCAGACCAACCGCCTTTGACTTTCACCCAAAGCGTCAACATGATCTTTTGCTCGAACATTTTTTCCATATCTACACGTGCATCCATACCGATTTTCTTCAGTTTGGCACCCTTCTCACCAATCACAATAGCCTTCTGACCAGAGCGATCGACAAAAATCGTCGCATCAATATAGGTACACGCCGCTTTAGGACGACCAGTTTTTGGATTAACTGTTGCTTCTTCTGTTTTAAACGACTCAATTTGAACGGTTAAATCATAAGGAAGCTCTTCACCCAATTGACGCATGATTTTTTCACGAATAATTTCAGAGGCAAGGAAGCGCTCTGAACGATCCGTTAATTGCTCAAGTGAATACAGTGGTGGTTGGAATGGTAAATATTTCTCAATCGTGCTGCGCAAATGATCTAAATTTGCACCACGTAATGCTGATACAGGAACAATTTCTGCAAAATTCATCAATTTTGCACGCTCTTGTATCAAGGGTAATGCATGGTTTTTATTTTCTAGCGTATCAATTTTATTGATCACAAGAATCACTGGCATATCGGCATTTTTTAGCTTTTCTAACACTAAATCATCATTTTGTGTCCATTTGTCTGCATCAATCACAAACAAAACTAAGTTCACATCACGAAGTGCAGAATGTGCCGCACGGTTCATCATTTTATTGATGGCACGGACTTCTTTTTTGTGCATCCCCGGGGTATCTACGAATACCGCTTGAGATTTTTCGCGTGAGTCAATACCCACAATTTTATGACGTGTGGTCTGTGGTTTACGAGAGGTAATGGAAAGTTTTTGACCCAAAATATGGTTCATCAACGTTGATTTACCCACGTTTGGACGACCAACAATCGCCACAAACCCACTTTTAAAATCGGCTGGAATTTCAGTGCCTTGTGCACTAAAAAACTGACTAATTAAATCGTTACTGTCGCCTTGCGACTCGTGATCAGCATCTACGTGATCGGAATGAGTAGTCATTAAGACTTTTTCTCCAAAATTTCTAAGATTTCTGCCGCTACTGCCTGTTCAGCAAAGCGACGGCTTGAACCTTCACCGTATTTAACAGGGAGCCCTTCAACTGTACATTCAACTTTAAAATGTTGGTTCGGAGCATCACCCTGAATATCTACAACCTCGTAAACCGGGAGAGGTTTTTTACGTGCTTGTAAATACTCTTGCAAACGTGATTTAGGATCTTTCAGTTGATCAGTTGGTTCAATATGATCTAAATATGGCACATACCATTTAAGAACAATCGGTTCCAGAATTTTTAAATCCTGACAATCGACATAGATTGCACCAATGATCGATTCAACAGTATCCGCAAGTATAGACTCACGATGATGACCGCCAGATTTCAACTCACCTGTACTCAAGATTAATTCTTGACTGAGTTTTAAGTCATTGGCAATTTTTCCTAGCGCTTCCTGACGAACCAGTGTCGCACGCATACGCGTTAGACGCCCTTCATTTTCATGCGGGTAGGCATGGTACAGATAATTGGCAATTATCATACCCAATAATGAATCGCCCAGATATTCTAGGCGTTCATAATTGTATTTATGGCTCACCGATCGGTGGGTCAAGGCCAGTTGCAACAATTCAGGTTGTTTAAACTGATAACCGATACGACTTGCTAAACGAGCTTCATTTAGCTTGGACTGAGCTTTGATCAAAACTTTTCTCGAACTTCAACACAATATCAATATTCAATAAGAAAGGTTTTCTTATTTCATAATCTGTTTTCACTTGTAGACCATCTACATTAGTGACTTGAGCAATATCTTTAAAATTTAAATCACGTACACCATTCATATCTAAACGCTGTGACATTTGTGACTCAAACTTACTCGGAGCAATATTTTTAGGACTGCTCTTCATCAATTCTTCAATTTCATTGTTGACGAGACGATCGTCAACATACGGTCCCCAAACCGCAATTAAAGCTTTAGCTAAAAAAGCGAAACCAATCACAGCAATTAAAATTGCAATATAAGACGTTCCCCGTTGATGTCTCATTTTATTTTCCTGATGTAAGACTAATCAATACTGCCATTACGACTAAATGAAGGCAGTTTTAAACCAGGTTCCTTATGCATCCACTTGTAAAAAGCACGTCCAGTGAGGTTTTCTTCAGGCACAAAGCCCCAAAAACGACTATCCGCACTTTGATCACGATTATCCCCCATCGCGAAATAGTGACCTTCAGGAACCTTAACTTCCCAATATAAACCATTTTCTGTTGAATATTTACCATTTTCAACATAGTTGATAAATGGTGCTTGGCGCGCAACATTGACGCCTTCAAGCTCACGCATGGTAAACGTATGCTTACCCATGGTTTCTTTATGATAAATCGATGCAGGTGTATCGAGTTGATCTTTTTCACGGCTAAATTCTACAGGAACTTTTGCCACCTTTTGACCATTCACACTCAGTTGACCATGATCGTAAATAATATGATCACCTGGTAAACCGACCACTCGTTTAATATAGCTGATGGTTGGTTGTGGTGGATAACGGAATACAATGACATCACCACGCTCAGGTTCACCGACATCAAGAATTTTTTTATTGACGATAGGTAAACGTACGCCATACTGATATTTATTCACCACAATAAAATCACCTGTTTCTAAGGTTGGAACCATAGAGTCAGATGGAATATTAAATGGCTCATATAAGAATGAACGCATCACCAAAACTATCGCTAGAATCGGCCAGAAATCATAAGCCCATGCGATAACGACATTTTCATTCCCTTTACCTTTGGTCTGCCGTTGCTTCCAGACAAACTTATCCAACAACCAAATTAAGAAAAAAATGACTGTGGCAGGAACAAGGATCAAATTAAAGTCAAAATCCATGAGCTCATAAACCTCTATTTATTATCTTTCTACTTTCAATACCGCAAGGAACGCTTCTTGTGGGATTTCAACACTGCCCACTTGCTTCATACGTTTCTTACCTTCTTTTTGTTTCGCAAGAAGTTTCTTCTTACGTGACACATCACCACCATAACATTTTGCCAATACGTTTTTACGCATCGCTTTTACAGTTGAACGTGCAATGATTTGCGCGCCAATTGCTGCTTGAATAGCCACATCGAACATTTGACGTGGAATCAAATCTTTCATTTTTTCCACAAGTGCAATACCACGATGGCGTGCATCTTGTCGGTGGCAAATCATGGCCAAGGCATCAACCTTTTCACCGTTGATTAACACATCCACCTTAACTAGGGATGAAGACTCAAAACGCACAAAGTTATAGTCTAACGATGCAAAACCGCGTGAACATGATTTCAATTTATCAAAGAAATCCATCACTACTTCAGCCATTGGAATTTCAAACGTAATGGCCACTTGGTTCGCCATAAACTTCATATTCTTTTGAACGCCGCGACGTTCAACACATAAAGTCATCACATTACCCAAGTATTCTTGCGGTACTAAAATGTGACATTCAGCAATTGGCTCACGTAAATCTTCAACTGTTGAACCATCCGGCATTTTAGAAGGACTATCGATGTAAATAGTTTGACCATTTTTCATCACCGCTTCATAAATTACGGTTGGTGCTGAAGAAATCAGGTCAAGATCATACTCACGCTCTAAACGCTCTTGTACGATTTCCATGTGCAGCATACCCAAGAAGCCACAACGGAAGCCAAAACCAAGTGCATCTGAACTTTCAGGTTCAAAGAACAACGCTGAGTCATTAATTTGCAGTTTGTGCAGCGCCTCACGGAACGGTTCAAATTCACTTGAATCGATTGGGAATAAACCTGCATAGACCTGTGGTTTCACTTTTTTGAAACCCGGTAAGCTTTCAACTTCTGGTGTAGTTGCCAAGGTAATCGTATCACCAACTGGAGCACCAAAAATATCTTTAATACCCGCGATCACGAAACCAACTTCACCTGCTTCGAGCATGTCAGTTTCTGTATGTTTCGGATTAAAAATACCTACTGAGGTGATAATGTGCGTTTGACCAGTTGATTTCATCAACATTTTATCGCCTTTACGCACACGACCTTCTTTAATACGAACTAAAGAAACCACGCCCAAATAGTTGTCGAACCAAGAGTCAACAATTAAGGCTTGTAATGGTGCATTACGATCGCCTTCGGGTGCAGGAATGACATTGACTAGTGTTTCAAGCACCCCTTCAATGCCTAGACCGGTTTTAGCTGAACATGTAGGTGCTTCAGTCGCTTCGATACCAATAATGTCTTCAATTTCTTGAATAACACGCTCTGGCTCTGCTTGCGGCAAATCGATTTTATTTAAAACAGGTAGGACTTCTAAGCCTTGTTCAATTGCTGTATAGCAGTTAGCAACAGACTGGGCTTCTACACCTTGTGCAGCATCGACAACCAATAATGCGCCTTCACATGCAGCAAGTGAACGTGAAACTTCATAAGAAAAGTCAACGTGCCCAGGTGTGTCAATGAAGTTGAGTTGGTATTCTTCACCGTTAGGATGAGTGTAATACAAAGTCACAGACGTAGCTTTAATCGTAATACCACGCTCACGTTCTAATTCCATAGAATCTAGAACCTGTGCCTGCATTTCACGATCTTGCAGGCCACCACAAGTTTGAATAAATCGGTCGGCAAGCGTCGACTTACCATGGTCGATATGCGCAATGATCGAGAAGTTACGAATGTTTTTTATATCAACAGATTTTTTAGCTTGCGCCATGGGCTACCTTGGAAAAATAAAAGCGCTATGCATGCAATTCTTTATGCATAGCAAAAGCCGAATAGAAATTGCCGAGGATTATAGCAGATGGATTTTTCAAAGTATCGAAAATAATGCATTGCTTTTATGCTAAGCACTTATCCTGCGTGTAGAACTTAACTAGTCTTCGCTTTAATATGAGGTTTCAATTAAAACTCAGAGATCATAAGCACTAAAATCAAGCGGATTTATGCTATCTGCGATGGGTTGATAAGCTTGGGTAAATGTTGGCGACATGCGCTTTGGACGGCCTGTAGCAATTTCAATGCATGCCCACTGTGTATTGCCTGTAAATAATATCGCTTTGTCTTTAGGGCGATAAAATACGTACTGCCGAAACGAATACAATGCATTGATATCATTTAGCCAAGTTCGTAAAATAATCTCCTCACCTTCGAGCGCTGCTTTACGATATTGCACATGATGCTCAACAGCGACCATGGCATGCTTCAATTCAATATATTCTTTTAAGCCTAAACCCAAAGCTTCAATATGTGCTGTCGCGACATCTTGCATCCAACTGACGTACACCACGTTATTCACATGATTTAATGTGTCGATATGTTCAGCTTGAACTGTAATTTTTAAATCAAAGATATCGCTCATAGCGTCCTGCAAATTTTAAATTGTGGCCCACAGTCTACCCATTTTTATCTAAGGGTGAATTGCAAAAACGCTAAAGTTAAAAAACCACTCGCTTGGAGTGGTTTTCATTTAGTAACTCATTACTGAATACGCATGCCCACAATCGCACGCTGTCCCTGACGAATCAAAGAAACACGTGCAATGCTACCATTTTTCAACTCAGAAATAACTTTCACAAAATCTTCAGCATTGTTTACGACTTTATTATTAACTTGGGTGACAACATCCCCCGGCTGAATTCTCGCTTGTGAAGCTATACCACCAGCTCGCACATCTTGAATCAAGACACCGCCTTTTAGACTCAGTTGTTTTAATTCATCTGCGTTTAAGTTGCGGATCGACACCCCAATCACTGGACCTTTTTTCACAGATGTCGTTTCAGCTTTTGCAGGCGTATCATCTGGTGCTGTGATCAAGGTTGCTGAAATATTTTGGCGTTTATCATCACGCAGTACTTCAAGCTGAATACTTTGATTTGGACCTGTACGATTAAGATAATTCAGCAGTTCGCCTGTACGTGAAATTGGTGTGCCATTAAATTTCAAAATGACATCACCCACTTTAAAGCCAGCTTTTGCAGCAGGTGAATTTGGTGCAACTTGAGTAATCAAAGAACCTTCTGGTTTTGAAAGGTTATAAGACTCTGCAAGATTACGATCGATATCTTGTAGCATGACGCCTAAATAAGCACGTGTTACCTTGCCGTTTTTCTTTAATTGGTCTGCAACATCCATTGCAACATCAATGGGAATCGAGAACGATAACCCCATATAACCGCCTGTACCACTAAAGATACGAGAATTTACCCCGACCACTTCACCAGACTGATTAAATAATGGACCACCAGAATTACCCGGGTTCAATGCCACGTCGGTTTGAATGAATGGAACCGAGGTTTCTCCCATCATATTACGCATTTTAGCACTAACGATTCCTGCTGAAGCTGAATAGTCAAAGCCAAATGGTGAACCAATGGCCAACACTGGCTCACCTACACGTAAACGGTCAACATTGCCTGTGCGTAGCTCAGGAAAATTTGAACCTTTGACCTTTAACAAAGCCACGTCAGTCCGCTCATCACTACCCACAACTGTGGCATCAATTTCACGGCGGTCATTCAGTACAATGGTGACTTTCGAGGCATCTTCTACCACATGGTGATTGGTCAATAAATAACCATCTTTACTAATAAAGAATGCGCTTCCATAACCGGTCTTTTCTTGCGGCATTTTTTGCTGCGGAATAACCACCTGATTACCGAAAAAGCGTCGTAATATTTCTGGGACTTGTTGCTGCAAAAGCTCTTCTTGACTAAGCTTTTTAACCACATTCACGCTTACGACAGCTGGGCTGACTTGTTCAACCAAATTGGAAAAATCAACAGGACCCGCTGCCTGAGTCTGCACGCTAGCAACCGTAAACACAGCTGCATAGAGTCCCTTTTGTAAATACGATTTATTCATTGTTAGCATTCACTCAATTGTGCTTATCATTTGAAATACGTTAGTTTTTATCACAATGCAAGTCTAAGCTTCGTAATAAAATGTTTGATGATTATTTATGATAAACAATCTTAAACATTCCTTAAATATTACAGATCTATGAATATTTTTCATTATTTAGTTAATTTATAGTCATTGCGTTTTTAGGCAAAAACAGTTGTGATGATCGGACATTTTTAAAATTAGCTGATGGACATGTCTAATTTAAACACGATACATCAATTTGATGTAATTATTGTGGGAAGTGGCGGTGCAGGCCTAAGTTTAGCCCTATCGCTACCAGATCATTTTAATATTGCTGTTTTAGCTAAATCGACGCTGACGGATGCCAGCACATATTATGCCCAAGGTGGTGTTGCTGCCGTCCTCGATAAAACAGATTCCATTGAACAGCATATCAATGACACCATGATTGCCGGTGCGCATTTATGTGAAATGGCAGCGGTAAAACAAACCGTTGAAGGTGGTAAATCTTCTGTCGATTTTCTACTGAATCAGGGTGTGCAATTTACTTTAGACGACCAAGAACAGTTACATCTGACACGTGAAGGTGGTCACTCTCACCGGCGGATTATCCATGCAGCAGATGCCACAGGTCGTGCTATTTCCACAACATTGGTTGAACGTGCGCAAGAAAAAGCCAATATTCATATTTTTGAAAATTTTATTGGAATCGATTTAATCACGGCACAAAAATTAAATCCTGAAGCTGAAAACCGTGCTCTCGGTCTGTATGCTTTAGATGAAAAAACCGAAAAAGTACATACCTTTTTAGCACCCTTCACTGCCCTTGCCTGTGGTGGTGCCATGAAGGCATATTTATATACATCAAATCCCGACATTGCGACGGGTGATGGTATCGCCATGGCGTATCGTGCAGGCTGCCGTGTTGCCAATATGGAGTTTAACCAATTCCATCCAACCTGCTTATACCATCCTCAAGCTCGCTCTTTCTTAATTACCGAAGCGATGCGTGGCGAAGGTGCCTATTTACGTCTTCCAGATGGTGAACGCTTTATGCTGCGCTTTGATGAGCGTGCCGAATTAGCACCACGCGATATCGTAGCGCGCGCTATTGATTATGAAATCAAACGTCTAGGAATCCGTCATGTTTGGCTTGATATCACCCATAAACCTGCAGAATTTGTCAAAGAACATTTTCCAACATTGTATGCACGCTTAATGGAACTCGGTATTGATATTACCAAAGAAATGATTCCGGTGGTTCCGGCAGCACACTACACCTGTGGTGGCGTTGTGGTCGATGAAAACAGTCAGACCGATGTTCCAGGCCTATATGCCATTGGGGAAACCTCTTATACCGGCCTACATGGTGCAAACCGTATGGCGAGTAACTCCTTACTGGAATGTTTTGTCTATGGTATGAGTGCTTCAGCACATATCACAGCACAGCATCAAGGAACTTATCAGGCGCCTCATGTCCCAGAATGGGATGACTCGCAAGTGACCAACCCTGATGAAGACGTGGTAATTTTGCAAAATTGGGACGAGCTTCGCCAAACCATGTGGAACTACGTGGGTATTGTCAGAACAACCAAGCGCCTCCAACGTGCCCTACACCGCATTGAAATGCTTAAGCGTGAAATCACCGAGTATTACCAAGATTACCAAGTCAGTAAAAATCTGATTGAACTCCGTAACTTAGTATTGGTATCAGAAATGATTGTGCGCTGTGCAATGGAACGTAAAGAGTCTCGTGGTCTGCATTTCACTTTAGACTATCCTGAACAAGCAGACGAACTACGTAAAACGGTGTTAAGTCCACCCGATTTCACGGTTGATTGCCCTGTAGTTAATACTGAGTTAGTCTCTTAAAACTTTTAAATTAAAAAAGAAGCCGCACATGATGTCGGCTTTTTTTTGATTTTACTACCCATAAATATGTAATGCCGCTTTGAAAGTTTCTAAGTGCAGATTTACAAGATCATTCATATTTTGATAGCCCCCAGCCAATACAAACATCAGCGGAATATCTGCACGTTTAGCCAAATTGAAGACCATTTCTTCGCGTTTCTGTATCAAAGCGGTGCTAAACCATGATGAACCAAAAGGGTCAGCTTGATGACAATCCATCCCTGCTTGATAAATAATTAAATCTGCACCCCATGCTTTAGCTTGCTGTATTCCTTCATGTATAGCCAAAGTATATTGTGCGAAATTTCCACGATCTTTATGCACATGCCGAGTTAAAGAACGTTCATAAGTAGGACAACCAAAATGTAGCCCATAAATACTAAAATTAAAAAGGTTATCTAACCGTCTAGTAAACTCAGCTGTGCCATTCCCCCCATGTTGATCGCAATCGAGTACAAAGATTTTTTTATTCGGATTCTGCTGTGCCACCAAAGCCAAACCATTGAATGTGCAAAATGATCCGCCATATTCATACACTGCATGATGAAAACCCTGTGCAACATTTGCTGCAATGCCTTTTTGCAAAGCCATTTCTGCTGCCATCAACTGCCCTGCATTTATTCTCAGCACGGCATCTCGAAGCTGAGTATTCCAAGGCTTAAAACCTGAAAAGGTCGCAAGCTTAGTGGGCTGCCCTGTCATAAATGCGTCCACATAAGCAGGATCATGCACTTGGCTTAAAATTTCAGCGTCAATACACTCAGGTTCGTGTATTCGGATGTTCTGCCATTGTTCTAAAGCTGTTCCAACTGCTAATAATTTTTCCATACTATTGGTATGGGTATGAGCAAAATATTTTGGCGAAAAGCATACATCTAACATGATGGAAACACTCAAAGTTGCGCTATTGCCACATCTATTAATTGCTGAAGCTCAGTCGTACCTGGACTATACAGACCATTATCCACTTGCTGCTGAAAATGCGTACTGAATGCACGTTTTCGATTTTGTGGCGACACAGCCAAAGTCGTTAAGCGTAAAAACCACCAACCAGAAATGGCCTGATAAGGAATCACAAAACCTTTAAACTCACGATTTTGTCGTTTTTCAACTAATTGTTCTGGATCATAATCGACGGAAAAAAGTGAACCCGCTGGAATACGAACACCA
The DNA here is from genome assembly GCF_013418745.1 of Acinetobacter sp. YH12126. Taxonomy (NCBI): domain Bacteria; kingdom Pseudomonadati; phylum Pseudomonadota; class Gammaproteobacteria; order Moraxellales; family Moraxellaceae; genus Acinetobacter; species Acinetobacter sp. YH12126. The sequence continues at coordinate 243,511 of NZ_VPBM01000005.1, forward strand.
TTCATGAGTACAGGTTTCAAGCTGATACAAGAATGGTTATCCCCCATATTTAACTTTTCCATAAATAAGGGCTGACCGTATTCATCTACAAAAATATTAATTTCACCGCTACGTAATACACGTCGATGTGCAATTTTCAAAAAGAAATTTTCAGCCATTGGACATGAGCCAACTTTTGGCTTATCAACCAGTGCTTGCACTTCAACAATTTGGTTTTCAATCGAGGATTTTGGCAAAATCACATCTTCAATCAAGGAACAAATAAGCTGACTTTCTTCCAAATTTGCATGTTGCTGGATTTGACGCAAACTTTTTTGAAGATGTAATTCTTTCTGTAAAACCTCGTAAAAGCCTGGGGATTGTTTCAATTGCTGAATATTTTGATTTAAATTTTGATTTAAATCTAGATGACGCCAACTAGACAAATCTAAATGATAAGCACGACTATGATCTAAAATTTTGCGTAAACCATGCGTGTCATATTGATCAAAAAGTTTGAGATCTTGAAATTCATGTGATGCACGCGGCACATTAATATATTCAGCTAACACACGTGTGGCTTGGGTATAGCCACAGCCACGTCGTTCAGTTTGATGTGAGTAATGCTCATTCAACATTTCTGTCAATTTTTCTGACAAAGGATATGCATGCTCCTGAAAGAGCCGAACAACTTCATGTGCAGTAGCAGTCATGTATTTAACCAATCAAATCTGTGATTCAATTATAGATTTAAAATAACACTTATGAGTTGATTGATTTCCACTAAGCTCTTGAAATTATGCAAATAAAAATACACTACGCAGAAAATTCACCAACCAATGCACAATTTATTTAGACAGACTGCTGCATTTTAATCCAATCTAATGGATCAACTGCATATTTTCAGTTCAATGTCGCTGCGGAGGAATCGAATAACTCCCTGTTATATGTGCAACGGGCTCATCCACACCTGCTGAATACACCAACACTTCACCATAAATTATACTTTTGCCCACTTTTAACAATCGACACTCGCCTATTAAGTCTTTATTGGCTTCTGGTTTTCTTAAAAAATTAATATTCATATTGGTCGTGACCGCCAGTCCTACAATCCCGATCTCCCCCAATATAGCCACATATAGCGCAAAGTCCGCCAAAGTCATCATAGTCGGGCCTGAAACAGTATTGCCAGGCCGCAAATCTTTTTCAGTCACATGCCAAATTAAAGTGGCAGCCTTTTCACCAACTTCAACGATAGTGCAATGCTTTAAGCTTGGCGCAAATTCAGTCTTAAGGAAATTGATAATCTCCTGTTTTGTAGCATGCATAAAAAATCATCCATAACTTTTGCTATGGATGATTTTTAAATCAATTGCCTAACAAATACTATGGCATTTTAGATCTGCTGTAGATGCGATAATGCCTGTTGGAAAACATGCTCAGGTGTTTGGGTTGCGTCAAGGCGTTTCATTCGTTCAGGGTGCGTTTGATGAATCTCAGCAAAACCTGATCTTACTTTCTCAAAGAAAGTTGCTTTCTCTTGTTCAAAACGGTCTAAAGCACCACGCTCTCTTGCTCTTAACATTCCTGTTTCAATCGGTGCATCAAGCCAAAAAGTAATATCCGGTATACGCGCAACAAAACTTGCATTTAAGACATTGAGCTTGTCACGATCTAAACCACGTCCTGCACATTGATAAGCAAAACTCGAATCGGCAAAACGATCACATAAAACGATTTTACCTTCTGCCAATGCAGGTAAAATCACGCGCGCCAAATGCTGTGCGCGTGCAGCATACATAAGTAACAACTCTGTATCATCACTCATTGCTTCATCATGATTGACGGCCAAAAGTAATGCACGAATTTGTTCAGCCATAGGTGTACCACCCGGCTCACGTGTAAGTACGACATTTTTACCCAAATTTTGGAAATGCTCACGTAGTTTACGAATCAATGTGGTTTTACCCACACCTTCCGTGCCTTCAAAACTAATAAACATGCTCACTCCTCAATTTTTCGCACGAATTACAGATAAATATTCTTGTACCGCGCGGTTATGGTCTTGCAAATTACTGCTAAATTTATGGCCGCCATTTCCTGTTGCAACAAAATATATATTGTTAGATGAATCAGGATGCATCGCGGCTTCAATAGCTTTTTGACTTGGCAAAGCAATCGGTGTTGGTGGTAAGCCATTGATCGTATAAGTATTATATGCTGTAGGTGTACGTAAATCTTGACGAGTGATATTGCCTTGGTATTTATCACCCATACCGTAAATCACAGTTGGATCTGTTTGCAAACGCATCCCTTGTTTGAGACGACGCACAAATACACCAGACACTTGTTCAAGCTCACTATCAATACTGGTTTCTTTTTCAATAATCGACGCCATGATCAAGGCTTCATATTTATCTTTATACGGTAAATTTTGAGCTCGATTGTTCCAAGCCTGATCTAAGGCTTTGATTTGTCGGTTATACAAATCCTTCAAAATTTTGCGATCAGACTCGCCTTTTGCAAAGAAATAAGTATTCGGAGCAAATAAACCTTCTGGGTGTGAATACGGAATACCCAGTTCCTGCAAAATCTTTGAATAAGGCAGATTGCTAATGTCATGCGTTACCAATGGGTCATTTTTTAAAGCATCTATCAGTTGCTTAAATGTCGTCCCTTCGATCACTAAAATTCGATTCATTTGCGCATTTTCAGAATTAGAAATCAACTCCATAACTTCTCGTACACTCATACCTTCATGAATTTCATACACACCTGCTTTTAAGGTGTCATTAATCATGAACTTTTGGTACAACTTCAAAATAATAGGAAAATGAACTTGTTTCTCTTTGGCCAGTCGGTCAATAAAACCTGAATAGGTATCCCCTGCACCAATCGCCAACATTTGCTTTTTGCCTTCCACGGGATAGGCTTTAAATAAACTCGACCACAGTAAAATCGCCACAAGTACAACGATACCAAGTAGCACAACCAAACATGCTTTAAATGGAAAACCTGCTTTGGCAGATTTTTTCTTATTTGTTTTTTTAGACGCGGTGGACATATTAACGAATCTGACTTAATTGAAGTGTTCGGAAAAGTTCAATACAAGCTTGAACATCTAACTCAACCCCATTCAGAGTTGATGCAATTTTCATGGGACTTAAAGCATTGCAGAAAAAAACACTCTGAAAATGCGTAATTTCATCCATATTGACGTGACGTTGATTACATTGAATCTGATGCTGCTGCATCCGTTTTAAAATTTCTGCACGCATGACACCATGCACGCCATTATAACGAAGTTCAGGCGTAATCCATCCTTCATTTGTACGAATAAAACAATTACTGCTCACACCTTCAACAACTGTACCTTGCACATCCGTCACCAAAGCTTCGCCCCATGGAGTTTGATCCAACTCTGCTTTGAGCATGACTTGTTCTAATCGATTTAAGGACTTTAAGCCCACCAAACTTGGCATGGTTAACCCAATAGCTTGATGTAATACACCACTTTCGACAGTTTCGTACTCAAAATCTGCAACGGTTTTGGGGTAATAAAACACCCAAACATCTGCTGGGTGCTCAGGTAAACTATAGCCACGCTGACCAATACCACGACTCAACACAATTTTTAAAGTGCCATTGACGACATCTTGTTTACGTAACAATTTTAAAGTGTCTTCAATAAGGTTTAAATCTGCATTTAGCTTTAATCGCTCATTGCTCAGTTTTAATCGTGCAATATGCAAAGCTAAAAGTTCTATTTGTCCTTGGCGAATACGTGCCGTGCTAAAACAGCCATCGCCATAGTGAAAGGCTCGATCAAGTAAATTAACTTGTTCTATTTGCTGCGCATTTTTAAAACACTGCATACGTCGTCATCCCAATTACATCACTTTATTTTAAAAAATAATCGCTCAGCATATATTTCTTTTTTGTTCATATTAAATTCTTTTTTAATTATTTTTTCTGCATAAAAACTACAGATATTCTTGCCTCATCCAACAAAACATGTATAAAAATTGAGGACAACATGAATCTATCTAAATTAAAACTTGGGGGTTTTGGCTGCATTCATTTCTGCCACAGCATTCAGTGCATCTGCCAAAGATTTCTTAAATGTGTCATATGATCCAACCCGTGAATTGTATGACAACTTCAATAAAGACTTTAGTGTTTACTGGAAAAAAACCACAGGCCAAGACATTAACTTTAAACAATCTCATGGTGGATCAGGTAAACAGGCTCGTGCTGTTATTGATGGTCTAGATGCCGATGTCGTCACTTTGGCCTTGGCTGCAGATATTGATGAAATTGCTGCACGTGGTTTAGTTGCAAAAGACTGGCAAAAGAAATTCCCACAAAATTCAACGCCGTATACGTCAACCATTGTGTTCTTAGTACATAAAGGCAACCCGAAAGGCATCAAAGACTGGGGCGATTTAATTAAACCGGGTGTCGACATTATTACCCCGAACCCAAAAACATCGGGTGGTGCGCGCTGGAACTATCTAGCAGCGTGGGCTTGGGCAAAACATCAAGCAGGTGGTAATGATGCAAAAGCCCAAGAATTTGTCCGTCAAATTTATAAGCAAACCAAAGTCCTCGATTCAGGTGCTCGTGGTGCAACAACTACATTCGCTGAACGTGGCATTGGTGACGTGCTATTGGCTTGGGAAAATGAAGCACATTTGGCAGTTCGTGAACAGCCGGGTAAGTTTGAGATTGTGACCCCTTCACTTTCTATCTTGGCCGAGCCCCCTATTGCGATTGTAGAAAAAAATGCTAAGAAAGATGGCAATGAAAATTTAGCCAAAGCGTATTTAAATTATCTGTACTCACCTGCAGGTCAAACTATTGCCGCACAGAACTATTATCGTCCACGTAATGCGGCAGTTTTAGCAAAATATAAAAATG
>NZ_VPBM01000043.1:0-2837 GCF_013418745.1 Acinetobacter sp. YH12126
GAAGACCCTATAGTGATCAAGCAGATCCTTGATCACCTGAAGCACAAAGCCGAAACCAGCGGGACCAGGGCGTTACCCGAAAGCCGGGCGCCACCGGCTGAGCTGCTCCTGGGTCTGTTTGACTGACCCGTCCCAAACGATTCCGATCACGATGCTGCGGTAATTCAGCCGCGGCAGGGATGCGTTATGCCGGCGGCTTGGGTTGGCCCCGGCTGTCGGGAAAAACGGGTAAATTTTCGGCGGGATCGATGGCTACACGGGCCGGATTCAGAATCACCCACTGGCAAAGCAGGCCGTCATTCGCGGTCTACAGTGGCTGGACTTGGAGAAAAACGGCGTTTATTCTTCCTATACTCACAATCACTAAAAAATCTTGCGCATTGATTTTCAGTTCTATGTCTTTTAGGGCTTGTACTTTTCCGTCGTAAACCTTGTTTATTTTCTTAAAGGTTACGCTTGCCATCGGCTAATACTTTTTGCTCCTGTCACGATGTAGTTTGTCGAGTTTTGCCTGCTCGGCAATCAATCGGCTATATGCGCCTATAACCAATTTCTTTTTTTCTGGCGAAACCATTTTAGAGTATACATCAAACATGGCAAGCCATTGTTTGTATGTCCATTCCGAAATAAACGCCTCCTCGTGAAGATCGATTTGCTTTCGTATCCGCTTTTGTTGTTCGTATGAAAAAACTTTTTTTGTTTTTTCCTTAAAAAATCTGCCTGGCGCGGAATATACAAAAGCCAAGAAATCCCAGTAGTCGATTAGCGGCAATTTTTTTATGTCGCAGTATTCTTTTTTGTGAAAGTTCACAAAAAATATTGATACATTCGGGCTTGGCGAAAAGTCCGCTTTATCAAAGTTGTGAATGACTTTGATTTCGTAAATCGGCTTAAAAAGTAGCGACTTAAATCCATCTTGGCACAAAGGCTCACCTGCGTACTTATATACCGCCTCTTGTTGCATGACGAGATATAAATCCTCGGGCGTCCTTCCCGTCGTCAAAAGTTTGCTCAAAATATCCGCAGTCATGTTGAATGGTATGTTAGAAAAAACTTTGTACGGCTCGCTCGGCAAATCTACTGTTAGAAAGTCCCTGTTCAGCAGAACTAAATCCTCGTGCCCCTTTAATTGCTCAAGCAATCGCCTGTACAATTCCGCGTCGTACTCTATCGCAACAACTTGTCTACAGCGTCCAAGTAAGGCTCGAGTGATAATTCCTTTGCCGGGTCCGATTTCATAAACCAAATCATCGCAAGTTATATTGCTAAGTCCGACTAGTTTATTTACTAGTTGGGCATTGTGTAAAAAATTTTGAGAGTCTTTTATGTTGCGTTCCAATAGCCTACTCCTTTACCCGTGTGGCTATTTGATTTTTTGTTGCCGTTGGGTGTATCGTTATTGGTAAACTCGTATTTTTCATAGAGTTGCGTACTCTAATTCTATACAAGGCAATACTTAATATATTTTAGCATATATTTTAGCAAATATATTAGGAAAACACAATACATTTTAGAGTGGTTTCGAAAATAGTTAAATAAAAATGACTTGTAAAGGATATTCCCCGCAAAGGTTCAGTTCTGCCGTGCTGAAAAATTGCTTATTCGTAAAAGAATAGGCAGCTTTCTTTTTTGTTCGCCCCTTTTATTTCATAGAGTACTCAACTCTATTTACAATAGAGTGGGAGTGACTGGCACTCACAGGCAATGTCTGGCACTGGCTGGCATCACAGCTGAGACTTCAATATCTCGCAGCTGAGCGATAAACTGTATAAAAACACAGTATCGCAAGGATGCGGATCATGCCCCAAGTGGCGGCCAGGATGGCCAGCCGGGACGAGAACACTGGTCGTTACCAGCGTCACCGGCCCGAGCAAACCCTGCTCTATCGGATCGTCGAAGAATACTACCCGACGTTCGCTGCCCATTTGGCGGCGCAGGGCAGGGAACTGCCCGGCTATGTGCAACGCGAGTTTGACGACTACCTCAAATGCGGCCGTCTCGAACACGGCTTTCTGCGGGTGCGTTGTGAGTCGTGTCACGCTGAGCACCTGGTTGCGTTCAGCTGCAAACGTCGGGGCTTCTGTCCTAGTTGTGGCGCACGGCGTATGGCCGAAAGCGCCGCGCTACTGGTCGATGAGGTTCTGCCCGTACAGCCCATGCGCCAATGGGTACTCAGCTTTCCCTTTCAATTGCGCTTTCTGTTCGCCAGCCGGCCGGAGGTCATGGGCCGGGTGTTGGGCATCGTTTACCGCGTCATCGCCACGCATCTGGTCAAGAAAGCGGGCTATACCCACCAAGCGGCCAAGACCGGTGCCGTCACCCTGATCCAGCGCTTCGGCAGTGCACTGAACCTCAACATTCACTTTCACATGCTGTTCCTCGATGGCGTGTACGTTGAGCGTCCCAATGGAACAGCCCGGTTCCTCTGGGTCAGGGCGCCGACCAGCGCCGAACTCACCCAACTGGCGCACACCATCGCCCATCGGGTCGGCCGCTATTTGGAGCGGCAAGGCCTGCTGGAACGGGATGTCGAAAACAGCTATCTGGCCTCGGATGCGGTGGATGACGACCCGATGACACCCCTGCTGGGGCACTCGATCACTTACCGTATCGCTGTCGGTTCACAGGCGGGGCGAAAGGTGTTCACTTTGCAAACTCTGCCGACCAGTGGTGATCCGTTCGGTGACGGGATTGGCAAGGTAGCCGGGTCCAGCCTGCACGCCGGCGTGGCGGCCAGGGCCGATGAACGCAAGAAGCTCGAACGGCTGTGCCGGTACATCAGCCGCCCGGCGGTATCCGAGAAGCGGCTGTCGTTAACACGAGGCGGCAACGTGCGC
>NZ_VPBM01000044.1:0-2486 GCF_013418745.1 Acinetobacter sp. YH12126
TGTTCAAATGGCGATTCAGCGTTTAATTGGTTTTGGGAAAAAAGAAGAGTTTAAGGAAATTTTGGCAATTTTAAGAAAGCAGAATCCTGATAGGATAAGGGTTCTGTGAAATTTGTCGTGTACAGAGTATAATAATAATAATCGAGCATGAGTCTCATACGGATGCTCGGGTCGAAAGGGAATCCCCAGGCGAGTAACCTGTTTGCGGTGATCCATTAGCTGCAGGAGCAGAAGAGCATACATCTGGAAGCAAAGCCAGGAAAGCGGCCTATGGAGCTGTGCGGCAGCGCTCAGTAGGCAATTTTTCAAAATATTGTTAAGCCTTTTCTGAGCATGGTATTTTTCATGGTATTACCAATTAGCAGGAAAATAAGCCATTGAATATAAAAGATAAAAATGTCTTGTTTACAATAAAGTGGGAATAATTCGGGCCTATCCGAACGCCGCCGGCGGCCGCCGATCACCGCACGCAAGTAACTGAAATCATTAATTAAATATACTGCCGTCTATCGCGGTCTATCGCGGGGCAAGCCTCGCAATAGACGGTATGGCTGACGGTATGGCGACTCTTGCCGCATCGCCAAAACGAATATACCGTCAGGGGTAAGAGAGCTTCTGACGGTATTTTTTCTGTCTTATTCCCTTGATAATAATAGGAAATTTGCCATTCAGGTAGGCCAATTTGGGCCTGACGGTATATCGGGCGGCTCTCAGGCGTTTTTGAACGATCTCGGAGGGTCGAAATGCTGACTGACGCTGGCATCAAAGCACTGAAGCCAAAGAATAAATTATATAAGGTCGTAGACCGTGACGGTATGTACGTCGTGGTCAATCCCTCGGGGGCGGTCGTGTTCCGGTATGACTACCGCCTCAACGGGCGTCGGGAGACTTTGACGCTGGGCCGCTACGGCGCTTCCGACCTGTCGCTGGCGCGGGCGCGCGAGAAACTGATCGACGCCAAGCGCGCCATACTTGAAGGACGGTCGCCCGCCCGAGAGAAGCAACGCGAGAAGCGCCGCATCAAAGAGGCAAAGAGCTTCGGCGAGTTTGGCGAACGCTGGTTGCTGGAGGCGAAGATGGCCGACAGCACCCGCGCGATGCGCCGCTCGATCTATGAGCGGGACATTCTTCCGACCTTTCGGAATCGTCTGCTGACGGAAATCAGCCCCGACGATCTCCGCGCCATGTGCGCCAAGGTGAAGGCACGGGGAGCCCCGGCAACAGCCGTCCACGTCCGCGACATTGTGAAGCTCGTTTATGCCTTCGCGATCCTGCACGGGGAAAAGGTGCCGAACCCGGCCGATACCGCGATGATGCCGCCCTCGACGAAGATAGCGGGCGCGTAGGCGTCGAAGGAAAACCACCACCAGAAGAAGGCCGGCGGATAATAGACCGGCAGGCCCGCCAGATCGAACCATGGCGCTCCAAGCTGGGGCTGGAAGCCGAGGCGAAAGGCAACCCATTGCGTCGCCGCCCACGTCATCACCAGAACGATGGTGATGACTACGGCGATCTGACCCCAAAGGATTCGGCCTCCGCGCAATGCAGGCTCCAGTCGGCAAAAGAGACGGAGCCGATCAGAGAGTAGGCAAAATCGGGACGGGCAACAGGAAAGAGGATGCCGGAGGGCTGCCGGATACTATCGGCGGCAAATAGGATGGATCGCCTGTGCCGTTATCGTGCCGGTCGAGTGCCATCCAGGAAACGATTGGGCGAATCGCCGTCACGCTTCATTTTGCCTGCGAGGTTGAGTAGATTTTTCAGTGCGGAGTTGCGATTGAACGGCGACCAGACGGCTGTAAAGGCAACCGGCTCCGGTTCATCGAGGAAGGGCAGGAAGACGATGCCGGTCGTCGGCAACAATGACGTTGCCTCGCCGACGATAGTGATGCCGAAGCCTTGTCCGACCATAGATAGCAGCGTGTCGCGCCCCACATCAAAGCGCCGGATCGACGGTGCGGGCCAACGCCCGGCAAGGCGCAGCACGATATGGTCATGGACCTGCGGGCCGGTGCCACCATAGCGAACAATGAAAGTCTCGCCGACCAGATCGGACCAAGTGATTGCGGACTGCCCGGCGAGGCGATGCCCATCCGATAGCACGGCCACCAGCGGTTCGGTCCAGATCGGTCGGGTATGGCAGTCGGGCATCTCGGGCTTGCCCGCGACGAACACCACGTCGAGCTGGTCAGCACGAAGCTGCATCACCGCATCGCGGGCTGTGCCTTCGGTGATCTCAACCTCAATGCCCGTATGTTCTTCCCGATAATGACGGATCAGCTCCGTGAGAAAGCTGCGTGGGATTAAGGCATGGATGCCGATGCGAAGCCGGCCGTATTCTCCTTGAGCTGTCATGCCTGCGGTCTTCACTGCGTGATCGAGTTGATCGACACCCGCCGTGACACGCTCCATGAAGTGCCTGCCTGCGTCTGTTAGCCGAACGCCCCGCGCATGGCGCTCAAATAGCAGGACACCAAGGTTATCCT
>NZ_VPBM01000045.1:0-2255 GCF_013418745.1 Acinetobacter sp. YH12126
AGTACCAGCGTACGGCCCACAGAATGATGTCACGCTGAAAATGCCGGCCTTTGAATGGGTTCATGTGCAGCTCCATCAGCAAAAGGGGATGATAAGTTTATCACCACCGACTATTTGCAACAGTGCCACATTTTCTATCTTCGATGAGTTACGAGTTAGAATTCAAAGAAAAAACTCTGAAGAATTTTGACAAATTTAGTTGTAATAAGAGTGATTGTAAATAAATAATCTATTGTGCTTAAGCTAATTTCTTTTCTACATTTACAACTTTAAGTTAGCGAAGATCTGTTGAACTGAGTCCTGAAAATGTGAATAGGCTTGCTGCCATGATATTTGTTTGTCCCCGAACACCATAGGAACAACAAAATTATTAAACCTGGCTTTATAGAGTGGATTACGACTTAATTCATTTAAACCAAATAACAATTCAGCAATCGGGTCTTCAACCATAAGAGTATGCTGACGACCATAACGCTCAATATCAGTTTTTATAACTTTAGTAGCTAAGTGCCCTAAATAAACAAAATCTTGTGGTTTACCATAGGTAATTTTAAAGTAGTCATACACATGTCGAACTAATGATTCATCATCAGCTCTTTCAGCATTTCTAGCAAAGGCCGCTGTACGCCTTAAAATTGCTATCAGCTTCTCGATACTGGTACTGACAATTGTGACGGAGGGAAAAGCATCGACTGGCTTCCCTTTCTTAGCCAAGTCATACACAAACGAGGTGATACTTCTAGATTCAAAAGGCTCAAGTAAGTCTGTTTCAACTAATTCCAATTTAATGAATGGTCGTAAACAGGGAGCTTGGTTGAAATGCTGAGGATATCGAATTAATAATTCCATATAACGATATTCATCCCAGACAACTGGTTCCTCTTCAATTGTAAAGAAATCAGATTGAGAGATTTTGTCTTGTACTTGATGAAGCAATTGTTTACGTACAACTTTAGCTTTAGAGCGACTTAATGCAATATTTGGTTTTGGAACTATTTTAATGTCCACATCTTCAGACATCCGATTTAACTGAATATTTGCTTTAGCTAAAGAAGTTCCACCAGCAAAAACCAAGTCATGCGTTTCAAATTCTAGAGACTGTAATAGTCTCAATAACTCGACAACATAGTAATCTTTTTCAACAATAGAAGTTGCACCAATACCAAGTGCATCAGCGACATCTGCAAACACATTTTTTATATCAGGCATTAATTTGGCTACGACCTACAGACAATTGGCGTGTAAAACGACGCGGGGTTTTAATTTGAGTAAAGGCTGGAATCTGGGTGGATTGACCAGATAAATATTTTTCCGTAGCCTCTCCTAACGTAACCTGCACATCCAATCTTTTTAATGCCTCTAAGATCACTGCATCCGCGCCTTCTGGACAGGCTGGCATTACTTTGCCGGTAATTTGATTTTTTCTTGCTTTGGTATAAATACCATAACCAACTTTAATTAGCTCACCTTCTTGAACTAAGTTTCGCAGAACTCTTCCAATTTGGTCATAATTCGCAATGTCATTAAAATCATCACGCATAAAAACATAACGTTTTGAGCGTTTGATGCGCATTTGCATTTTCGCTTTAGTTGTCATCGCATCTCCCTTATACATCAGTTTTCACATACCTTTAAACTAGCAAAAATACGACATTTTGTCGAGCAAAAATACGACATTATACTAGATGAGACTGTAGATAAATTACTCAGGAAGACAACTTTGTCTGATCTGACAGTTCTTGGTTGAGTTGCAGAATTCTATTACTCTATTACATTAAACAGCTGTAGATAACTACTTATGATCCAGAATTGGTTATCAAGCACCCTGATTACATAATAATCATAAGTTATACAACTTACACAATTTATGTGTCAGGAACCTGTCCACTTATGTACCTCTAAACACGTACGTGTTTTTATGGCACTGTTGCAAAGTTAGCGATGAGGCAGCCTTTTGTCTTATTCAAAGGCCTTACGTTTCAAAAACTCTGCTTACCAGGCGCATTTCGCCCAGGGGATCACTATAATAAAATGCTGAGGCCTGGCCTTTGCGTAGTGCACGCATCACCTCAATACCTTTGATGGTGGCGTAAGCCGTCTTCATGGATTTAAATCCCAGCGTGGCGCCGATTATCCGTTTCAGTTTGCCATGATCGCATTCAATCACGTTGTTCCGGTACTTAATCTGTCGGTGTTCAACGTCAGACGGGCACCGGCCTTCGCGTTTGAGCAGAGCAAGCGCGCGACCATAGGCG
>NZ_VPBM01000046.1:0-2219 GCF_013418745.1 Acinetobacter sp. YH12126
ATGGAGCAGAGTTAGAACCTCAATATTACCAGGGTGGTATTTCAAGATTGGCTCCACCGAAACTAGCGTCTCGGTTTCAAAGCCTCCCACCTATCCTACACAAGTAAGATCAAAGTTCAATGTCAAGCTGCAGTAAAGGTTCACGGGGTCTTTCCGTCTAGCCGCGGGTACACCGCATCTTCACGGCGATTTCGATTTCACTGAGCCTCTGCTGGAGACAGCGCCCCCATCATTATGCCATTCGTGCAGGTCGGAACTTACCCGACAAGGAATTTCGCTACCTTAGGACCGTTATAGTTACGGCCGCCGTTTACTGGGGCTTCGATCAAGAGCTTCGCTTACGCTAACCCCATCAATTAACCTTCCAGCACCGGGCAGGCATCACACCCTATACGTCCACTTTCGTGTTTGCAGAGTGCTATGTTTTTAATAAACAGTTGCAGGGGCCTGGTTTCTGTGGCTGCTCTCAGCTCAGGAAGCAAGTTCCATCACCAAAAGCAGCGTACCTTCTCCCGAAGTTACGGTACCATTTTGCCTAGTTCCTTCAGCAGAGTTCTCTCAAGCGCTTTGGTCTACTCGACCTGACCACCTGTGTCGGTTTCGGGTACGATTCCAGTGTAACTGAAGCTTAGAGACTTTTCCTGGAAGTATGGTATCAGCCACTTCACTGTACAAGTACAGCTTGCTGTCAGATCTCAGCATAGAGTACCCCGGATTTGCCTAAGATACATGCCTACTTCCTTTCACCTGGACAACCAACGCCAGGCTGACTTAACCTTCTCCGTCCTCTCATCGCATTACACTGAAGTATTGGAATATTAACCAATTTCCCATCGACTACGCCTCTCGGCCTCGCCTTAGGGGTCGACTCACCCAGCCCCGATTAACGTTGGACTGGAACCCTTGGTCTTTCAGCGAACGGGTTTTTCACCCGTTTTGTCGTTACTCACGTCAGCATTCGCACTTCTGATACCTCCAGCAGACTTCTCAATCCACCTTCATCGGCTTACAGAACGCTCCCCTACCACTTACACTAATGTGTAAATCCGCAGCTTCGGCATATAGTTTTAGCCCCGTTACATCTTCCGCGCAGGCCGACTCGACTAGTGAGCTATTACGCTTTCTTTAAAGGGTGGCTGCTTCTAAGCCAACCTCCTAGCTGTCTATGCCTTCCCACATCGTTTCCCACTTAACTATAATTTTGGGGCCTTAGCTGGCGGTCTGGATTGTTTTCCTCTTGACTACGGACGTTAGCACCCGCAGTCTGTCTCCCGGATAGTACTCATTGGTATTCGGAGTTTGCATCGGTTTGGTAAGTCGGGATGACCCCCTAGCCGAAACAGTGCTCTACCCCCAATGGTATTCGTCCGAGGCGCTACCTAAATAGCTTTCGGGGAGAACCAGCTATCACCGAGTTTGATTAGCCTTTCACCCCTATCCACAAGTCATCCCCTGGCTTTTCAACGACAGTGGGTTCGGTCCTCCAGTTAGTGTTACCCAACCTTCAACCTGCTCATGGATAGATCACCCGGTTTCGGGTCTACACCCAGCAACTAAACGCCCTATTAAGACTCGATTTCTCTACGGCTCCCCTAATCGGTTAACCTTGCTACTGAATGTAAGTCGCTGACCCATTATACAAAAGGTACGCAGTCACCAAACAAGTTGGCTCCCACTGCTTGTATGCATGCGGTTTCAGGATCTATTTCACTCCCCTCACAGGGGTTCTTTTCGCCTTTCCCTCACGGTACTGGTTCACTATCGGTCAGTCAGGAGTATTTAGCCTTGGAGGATGGTCCCCCCATATTCAGACAAGGTTTCACGTGCCTCGCCCTACTCGACATCATTATCTAAGCCCTTTCGTGTACAGGACTATCACCTACTATGGTCGCACTTCCCAGAGCGTTCCACTAAAGCTTAGATAACTTAATGGGCTTTTCCCCGTTCGCTCGCCGCTACTGAGGGAATCTCAATTGATTTCTTTTCCTAAGGGTACTGAGATGTTTCACTTCCCCTCGTTCGCCTCATAAACCTATGTATTCAGTTTATGATACCCGCCTTATAGCGGGTGGGTTTCCCCATTCAGAAATCTCCGGATCACAGGATATTTGCCGCCTCCCCGGAGCTTATCGCAGGCTATTACGTCTTTCATCGCCTCTGACTGCCAAGGCATCCACCACATGCACTTAATTACTTGACTATACAACCCCAAACAGTCG
>NZ_VPBM01000047.1:0-2139 GCF_013418745.1 Acinetobacter sp. YH12126
ATAGTAACATAAAAAATTAAGAAATTTAAGGGAGTTGATTGCATGATTAAGTTTGAGGATATATTTTACACTTAATGGGTTGTTAAAAGGAATTGTTTTTTATTTTCTATATCTGGGGCATATTATATTTTGAATTGGTGTTTATTAGGTTTTATTAAAGATGGTGTGTTTGGGAAAAAATTCAAAAGGTTTAAATGTTGTGAATAAAGTAATAATGCTTATTCTTATTGGTCTTCAATTTAGCGCGTGTGTTGAAAATAAGGTTGTGAACGGTGTTGATGTTGATCGAAAAGAGGTACAAAATGAGTTAAAGTTAGTAAGAGAGTATGTTGGTGAACAGAAGAATAAACTACCTGTGAATGTAGATAATTATACTAGATGGGTGGATTTTAAATTTTCTGATAATAAATTAACCTATATTTACATGGTTTCATTTGAAAGTATTAGTGATTATCAGGCGGCTGATATGAGGAAATATTATTATTCTAAGCCAAAGATAGATGAAATTTGTGAATCAATTGCTATCTTATCTAATTTGGATATTGTGTATGAGTATAAATATGTTAATTTAAAAAACAAGGAATTGATTACAATTCCATTTAATAAAAAGATATGTGATATTTAATTATGTTTTTTTTGAAAGGTATAATTTTGGTTTTATTTTGAATTAAGATTGTAATGAAAAAATTTGAATTAATTAATAAATCCCTTTTAGCAACCGTAGCATTCCTTCTGTTGCCATTTTGGTCTTATCTTTATTATGGTTATTTTTGGATTCTTTTTCTAGGCATTTTAACTATTTGTGTTTTTTGGTTTTTTGGTCATTTAAATTACAATAATAAATATTTTATTTTTCTATATTTAATTATTTTTATGATTTCATTGTTAATGCTAGGTGCTGTATATTTAACTTTAAATAATGGTTGGGTAGCCATTTTAAAATATATGTTCTTGTTTTTTATACTGGATACATTATTAAGTTTAAGTAAGATAAAAAAAATGCAGAAAAAATATAAAAATGATAATTTTGTTGTGGATGGTAATTTAGATGGTTATTCTGCTGATTTTGAAGAAAAAAATGGAAAAGTTTGGGGGGGTAGTCTTTTTTCACAAATGGCTATAGTTTCATATATGCTTTTTATTGGACCGTATTTTATAGTCATTAATTCGCCATTTGAATTTTATGCTGGTGAAATGATGTCTGGTATTAAGTCAAATCTTTCGATATATGCCATAATCTTGATGGTATTAATATTCTGGGAATTTACATTGAAAAGATTTTATTTTTTTAGTGGTCTTAATTACAAATTTGATAAAGAATGAAATAAAAAGCCCCTCATGGCTTTTTTAATATAAATCAAGACAACTGCTGAATCGGACTACCACCCAAGCCTGCATTAAAGTCATAAGCATTGTATTGACTCGCCTGAGTTTAGACAAATACAAATAGCTGAAGGCTTAGAAAAACCTGAAAGTTTTTTAGTACAAGCACCAAAACCAATCGAAGAGTTAGATTTGGATATGTATAAGTCACGAAGATGTTAATCAAACTTGGATGGCATAAGCCATCCAACATTCGAAAATCTAAACTTATGGCTTAGGAAAAGGTTTCGGTGAGTTTGAAGCACAGCGCACGGATGTGCTGTTATTAATGTTAATATAATCTATACTGTCATCACCTTTTTCGTATTGAGGATTTGGTTCCTTTCCTCTTCTATAAATAGTGGTTGCTGCACCTCCTAATGCTAAACTTTGTGCTGCTCCTTCTTGATGTGTACTCCTTACGGATTTTAATAATCCAGACTTTGGCCCCTGTGGATTGAGTTCAGGTGAATTTTTGTAATACTGTGGGTCAAACCAATCAGACATCCATTCATGGTTATCAGTTGCCATATCGTAGAACCCTAAGGGTGTTGTTGGGAAATGACCTAGCAAAGGAACAATAGCACTAAAATTTAAACTTTTACTGACTTGATCTCTTTGCTCATCACTCCAAACATTACGACCCACTTCATACTTCCCATTATCTGTGGTGGAAATTATATATTGTCCTTTATTTCGAGCAGCATACTCCCATTGGGCTTCAGTAGGTAAATTCATAGGAATGCCGACTTGCTTACCTAACCATTGACAATAATC
>NZ_VPBM01000048.1:0-1955 GCF_013418745.1 Acinetobacter sp. YH12126
TGTCAACGGCATTCTAAAATTGACCCCTTTTACCTTTCAAATGGCAAAGTAAAATTGACCCCTTTGATCTCGTATTAAGTTTCAACCTGGGGCTGAATCCCAATTCTTTTTTTATCCTTCAAACGATAACTCTCACCCGATATTTGTACCACATGACAGTGATGCAATAACCGATCTAACATCGCAGCGGTCAACGTGACATCATCTGCAAAGGATTTGGACCACTGGCTAAAGGGTAAGTTACTCGTCAATATCGTACTGCCTTTTTCATAACGCTTGGCAATCACGTTAAAGAACAGATTCGCTTCTTCACGTCCAAACGGTAAATAACCAATTTCATCGATAATCAGTAACTTTGGTCCCAGTACCGCACGTTGCATATAGGTTTTCAGTTTACCTTGCTGATAGGCTGTACTCAGTTGCAGCATGAGATCGGCGGCGGTAATGAACTTGATCTTAATGTTGTTCATGATGGCCTTATAGCCTAATGCCATAGATAAGTGCGTTTTTCCTACTCCGCTAGCCCCGAGAAACACCACATTTTCTGCTCTAGCAATAAAGCTCAGATTGAACAGTTCAATCACCTGTGATTTAGGGGCCCCTAGGGCATAATTAAAATCATAGTCTTCCAGGGTTTTGACTTGAGGCAGGCCTGAGAGTTTCATCAGTACCTGCTGACTGCGCTGTTGCCTGGCAGCATATTCATGCGTCAAGATCGCTTCAACAAAGTCGGCATAACTTCCATCTTGACCTAATGTTTGTTGTGCATGATGTGACCATTGTGATGCGATGGCAGGCAGATTGAGCTTTTGGCAAAGTTGCTCTATACGGTCGTATTGCAGATTCATCAGGAAACTCCCAGCAACTGGTCATATACCGATAAGGGATGCTGCAAACTCTCGTAGGGCATGACATGCTGTGCTGCTGCAACAGGTACAGTGCCAGAACCCGTATCTGATTGCGGTAATGGCGTAAATTTTTGCTGCTCCTGTTGCAGTCGAACAGCCGGTTTTTCTTGCGTGGTGGCATGAATCCGCTGATTGGCGGTTTCATGCAGCCACCGGCCAATGTGGGCATTGGCGACATCAACATCTAACAGTAAACCCGAAGTCTTCAGGCTTGCTTTCAATGGCACAATAAAGCTTGATTTGAGGTATCCATTAAAGCGTTCAACTTTGCCTTTGGTCTGTGCACGGTAGGGCTTACATACGCGAGGACGAAAGCTGTATTTCTTGGCGCAGTCGAGCAGTTTGGGATTCCATTTATGCTGCCCCTCCTGATAGGCATCCCGTTCAATCATGATCGTTTTAGCGTTATCAAACAGTATTTCCTGAGGTACTCCTGCAAAGAACTGAAATGCATTTTCTAGACCATCGATCCATGCATCGGTACGTTCATGATCATAAAATTTCACGAAAGTCGCTCTGGAATACCCTAATGTTGCGACAAAAGCTTTTAAAGTCGTGTTGTTACGTCGAATCGTGGTGAAATCCACTTGCATTTGTTGGCCAGGTTGGGTTTCAAAACGAATGATCGGTTCCGGTTGAGCAACTGGTTTTAATGTTGCAAGATATTCCCTCAAGATCCTGATCTTTCCTGGATATCCCAACCTTAAAATTTCCTGGTAGAGCACGACAGCAGGAATCCATTCAGGATGAGCTGCGTTTACACGTTGGAGTAAATAGGGTTTATATGAGTCAAGGATACTTATTCTAGGCTGTATACGCTGATACTGAGGTGTGGTATTTTGCCGTAAATATTTACGTACGGTATTTCTGGATACCCCCAGTTCACGACTAATGGCTTTAATAGATTTACCTTGTTGATGAAGTATTTGGATTGTCACTGCTTGCTCCAAAGTTAACATGTTGAGCAGTCCAAAATGACCGCTATATTAACCAAGGGGGTCAGTTTTTAAATGCCATTAGGGGGTCATTTTTACACTGCCGCTAACA
>NZ_VPBM01000050.1:0-1476 GCF_013418745.1 Acinetobacter sp. YH12126
GTAAATTTTCAGCGTTGCTGGCTCCCCGTCAGCCGGATTGGGTTGCATCGCAGGGGTGTCGAAAGAGTCAACTGCGGTCCAAAGCT
This sequence comes from Acinetobacter sp. YH12126, assembly GCF_013418745.1. Lineage (NCBI taxonomy): Bacteria > Pseudomonadati > Pseudomonadota > Gammaproteobacteria > Moraxellales > Moraxellaceae > Acinetobacter > Acinetobacter sp. YH12126. Next base: position 87 of record NZ_VPBM01000050.1, read on the forward strand.
GTTGGACTTGGGTGAAAAGGGCGTTTATTCTTCCTATACGTATAGGAAACCTTTATTATACGGTTATAGTAAAAAGGGGGAGAGGAATCTTCCTCTTTTTTATTTTAAAGGGAGATCTCCCATGACACTTCGTAGAAAAGGGTACATCAATGAATTTGATGGCTTATTTGTGATACCAACAATCGGATTAATCCTGTTGAAATTTTATATTTCTATATTTAGAGCATAGGCAGATTGCCTGTGCTCTTTATTTTGTTTGTTTTAAATTGGTATTGAATGATACCAATATTACATGATTAATGGAGGAGATTATTTATGACATTTAATAACAATGAAAATACACGTGTGTGGTTTATTACAGGTGCAAGCAGTGGACTAGGATACGAATTCACAAAAAAAGCATTGGAGTCAGGAGAGAAGGTTGTTGGTGTTGCTAGAAATATTGAAAAACTGAATGAGTTAAAATGCCAGTTTGAAGGAATGTTACTTCCTTTAAGTCTTGATGTTACTGATAGAAGTGCTGTTTCGACTACAGTGGAAACTGCCATTAAACATTTTGGAAGACTCGATATTGTCATTAACAATGCAGGGAATATGGTAATGGGAATGATTGAAGAATTTAGTGAAGATGAAGTTAGAAGCCAAATGGAAACTAATTTCTTCGGTACAGTATGGGTAAGTCAAGCTGTTATGCCGTACTTGCGGGCACAAGAATCAGGTCATATTATCCAGATATCTAGTATTGGTGGACTGATTAGTGGTCCAATGTCGGGAATCTATAGCGCTAGTAAATTTGCTTTAGAAGGATTTAGCGAGGCTTTAGCACAAGAAGCTGCACATTTTGGTATAAAAGTATCTATCGTAGAACCTGGAGGTTACTGGACGAATCTATACTTAAAAATGAGTTTTACTACACAGAAAAAAGAGTATGATTCATTACGTGAAAAGTTGGCCCAACAATATTCAAACGAATCGGTGGATAGTGATCCTAAGTTAGCCGCCGAAGCTATAATGAAACTGGTTAATAGTGAGAATCCGCCTCTCCGATTAGTTCTGGGAAGCCTTGTATATGATTTAGCTGTTGAAAATGCAGAAAAACGTATATTTACATGGAAAGAGTGGGAATCAGTCAGTCGTTCTTCGGAACATGGGATTCCTGCACCAGAAGGATACGGAATAATTGAGGAATAGAAACCCTAAGAAATAAACTCTCTAAACTACAAAAACTAATTAATGATTTAATATGTTTATTAACTTAATCGCCGGGCGCAACGGCTTTCGTCATTGCGTCTCTGGGAGCAGCTTGGTCTTCAACTGCACCGGCCTTTGTCGCTTTCCGTCTACTTCAAGCAGTGGGCGCGTCGGCCATGCTGGTGGCGACGTTCGCGAC
>NZ_VPBM01000051.1:0-1348 GCF_013418745.1 Acinetobacter sp. YH12126
AGTACCAGCGTACGGCCCACAGAATGATGTCACGCTGAAAATGCCGGCCTTTGAATGGGTTCATGTGCAGCTCCATCAGCAAAAGGGGATGATAAGTTTATCACCACCGACTATTTGCAACAGTGCCGATAAAAATATATCATCATGAACAATAAAACTGTCTGCTTACATAAACAGTAATACAAGGGGTGTTATGAGCCATATTCAACGGGAAACGTCTTGCTCGAGGCCGCGATTAAATTCCAACCTGGATGCTGATTTATATGGGTATAGATGGGCTCGCGATAATGTCGGGCAATCAGGTGCGACAATCTATCGATTGTATGGGAAGCCCAATGCGCCAGAGTTGTTTCTGAAACATGGCAAAGGTAGCGTTGCCAATGATGTTACAGATGAGATGGTCAGACTAAACTGGCTGACGGCATTTATGCCTCTTCCGACCATCAAGCATTTTATCCGTACTCCTGATGATGCATGGTTACTCACCACTGCGATCCCCGGGAAAACAGCATTCCAGGTATTAGAAGAATATCCTGATTCAGGTGAAAATATTGTTGATGCGCTGGCAGTGTTCCTGCGCCGGTTGCATTCGATTCCTGTTTGTAATTGTCCTTTTAACAGCGATCGCGTATTTCGTCTCGCTCAGGCGCAATCACGAATGAATAACGGTTTGGTTGATGCTAGTGATTTTGATGACGAGCGTAATGGCTGGCCTGTTGAACAAGTCTGGAAAGAAATGCATAAGCTTTTGCCATTCTCACCGGATTCAGTCGTCACTCATGGTGATTTCTCACTTGATAACCTTATTTTTGACGAGGGGAAATTAATAGGTTGTATTGATGTTGGACGAGTCGGAATCGCAGACCGATACCAGGATCTTGCCATCCTATGGAACTGCCTCGGTGAGTTTTCTCCTTCATTACAGAAACGGCTTTTTCAAAAATATGGTATTGATAATCCTGATATGAATAAATTGCAGTTTCATTTGATGCTCGATGAGTTTTTCTGATAGTTAGTCTTTGTAGAGACACAAACCTGAAATTCCGGACACCGCGCTTCAGGACATCTCCCTGGACGCCGATATCTGGCAGTATCCGGACGGTACTATCGAACGCCGGGCCAACGGTACGGCACTGTTGCAAATAGAGATTTGAGTCGATGATGTTCCCTTTAAAAAGTACTTAGAGACCGAAAACCCTGTTGATTAGACACACTTCACCCTGAGGCTGACCATAATAAAATGACGATGCTTGTCCTTTACGTAGTGCACGCATGACTTCAATACCTTTAATTGTGGCATAAGCCGTCTTCATAGATTTGAATCCTAATGTGGCCCTGATGATCCGCT
>NZ_VPBM01000052.1:0-1180 GCF_013418745.1 Acinetobacter sp. YH12126
CTCTGTACACGACAAATTTCACAGAACCCTTATCCTATCAGGATTCTGCTTTCTTAAAATTGCCAAAATTTCCTTAAACTCTTCTTTTTTCCCAAAACCAATTAAACGCTGAATCGCCATTTGAACATAGTCTAAACCATAGCGAAATAAACTCATTGAGAGTCGTCCATGCTTCTTTATTTTTATCGCTTTTTTTTGATTATGTTGCCATTCACCCGTTAAGTAACACCAACAGAAGCTTATAGCTAACACCGCAATCAATTTTTTCACTCGTCTAGGGTCTGTCAAGCGCGTATTTTCAAGATTAAACCCGCGTCCTTTGAGACAACTGAATAAGGTTTCAATTTCCCAGCGTAATGCATAATCCTGAATAGCATTGGCATTAAACTGAGGAGAAACGACGAGTAAAAGCTCTCCATTTTCTAACTGTAGTGCACTTATATATAGTTTCACCCGACCAACCAAAATCCGTCGTTTACGACATTCAATTTGACCAACTTTAAGATGGCGAAATAAATCACTAATTTTATGATTCTTTCCTAAATGATTGGTGACAATGAAGTTTTTTTAACACGAATGCAGAAGTTGATGTCTTGTTCAATTAACCATGTAAACCACTGCTCACCGATAAACTCTCTGTCTGCGAACACATTCACAATACGGTCTTTACCAAAAATGGCTATAAAGCGTTGAATCAAAGCAATACGCTCTTTCGTATCTGAATTTCCACGTTTATTAAGCAATGTCCAAAGGATAGGTATCGCTATTCCACGATAAACGATTGCGAGCATCAGGATATTAATATTTCGTTTTCCCCATTTCCAATTGGTTCTATCTAAAGTCAGTTGCACTTGGTCGAATGAAAACATATTGAAAATCAACTGAGAAATTTGACGATAATCAAAATACTGACCTGCAAAGAAGCGCTGCATACGTCGATAAAATGATTGTGGTAAACACTTGATGGGCAAGGCTTTAGATGCAGAAGAAAGATTACATGTTTGCTTTAAAATAATCACAAGCATGATGAGCGCAAAGCACTTTAAATGTGACTTGTTCCATTTTAGAGATTTGTTTAAGATAAGATATAACTCATTGAGATGTGTCATAGTATTCGTCGTTAGAAAACAATTATTGTGACATTATTTCAATGAGTTATCTATTTTTGTCGTGTACAGAG